>JAFSRK010000041.1 GCA_017446165.1 Ruminococcus sp. | reverse complement strand
GAACACGGCGTCGGACGCGTCATCGCGCGCCCCTTCATCGGCGAGAGCGGTCACTATACCCGCACCGCGAACCGCCATGATTTCTCGCTCGCACCGCCGAGAAAAACCATGCTCGACTTCATCAGCGAAGCGGGACTCGACGCCATCGCGGTCGGCAAGATCTACGATATCTTCGCGGGTCGCGGGATCACCCGCCACACCTTCACCTCAGGCAACGCCGACGGCATGGAAAAAACGCTTGGGATCGCCGACGAGGATTTTGAGGGCTTGTGCTTTACAAACCTCGTCGACTTCGACATGCTCTACGGTCACCGCAACGACGTCGACGGTTATGCGAACGCCCTGACGGAGTTTGACCGCTGGCTCACGCTTTTTCTGCCGAAGCTCAAAGAGGACGACATCCTCATGATCACCGCCGATCACGGATGCGATCCCGGCTACACCCGCAGCACCGATCACAGCCGCGAGTACATCCCGCTGATCGTTTACGGCAGACATATCAAGCCGAAAAACCTCGGCACCATGAACGGCTTCTGCAACATCGGCAAGACCGTCCTCGATTACCTCGGCGTCAACAATGACGTCGCCGGAGAAAGCTTTTTAGGTGAAATATATGGATAACAAAGAACTGATCCGCCTCGCCTTCGAGGCGATGGAATACGCCTATGCGCCCTACTCAGCGCATAAGGTCGGCGCGGCGCTGCTCTCAAAAAGCGGCAAAGTCTACACCGGCTGTAATATCGAGAACGCGGCGTACGGTCCGAGCAACTGCGCCGAGCGGACCGCCTTCTTCAAGGCGGTATCCGAGGGCGAGCGCGAATTCGAGAGGATCGCGGTCGTCGGCGGCAAAGACGGTCGCGTCACCTCCTACTTTGTCCCCTGCGGCGTGTGCCGTCAGGTGATGTCCGAATTTTGTGACGACGATTTTTCGGTGATCGTTGCCAAAAGTGAAGACGATTATTTGTCAAAAACGCTGAAAGAACTCTTACCCGACCGATTCTCTCCGAAGAGTCTCTCGAGCGAATGATACCAAGAAGGAAAAACCCATGGACATTTTATTGATCGGAATCGCAGGCGGCTCAGCCTCGGGAAAATCTCACCTTACCAAAAAGCTCAGGGAACGCTTCGGTGAGCATATCACCGTCATCCTGCAGGACGACTACTACAAGGCTCACGATGAGCTGACCTATGAGGAACGCGCGGCGCTGAACTATGACGCGCCCGACGCCTTTGACAACGAGCGCATGATCCGCGACCTGACCGCGCTCAAAGAGGGCAGAGAGATCACCGCGCCCGTCTATGACTACACGATCCACAACCGCTCCAAGGAAGAACGGCACATCTCTCCCACGCGGGTCATCATCGTCGAGGGCATCCTCGTATTCGCCGATCCCGCGCTGTGCGAGCTGTTTGACCTCAAGCTCTTTGTCGACGTGGACGCCGACGTCCGCATCATCCGTCGCATCCGCCGCGATATGATCAAGCGGGCTCGCACACTCGACAGCATCATCGAACAGTATCTCGCCACCGTCAAGCCGATGCACGACCTCTATGTAGAGCCGTCGAAGAAGAACGCCGACATCATCATCCCGTTCGAGACCGAGAACCCGCCGGCGGTCGAGCTGATCATACAAAAGATCAGAGATCATATTGAAGCAGCGGATCGCTAAGCCGTCAAAATCAATACAAGAAACCCTGTCGGAAATGACAGGGATTTTTTGCGCTCAATTCCAAAAATATTTTTCAAAAACCGCTCAAAATCAATAGACAAAAACCGACGGATATTGTATGATTAATATGTATAGGCAAACGGAACACATCGCGTTGATTGGTGAAGAAAATGCATGATATCTGGAACCCGTGGCACGGATGCAAAAAATGCAGCGAGGGCTGTGACAACTGCTATATGTATTTTCTCGACGCACAGCGCGGAAAAAGCGGCGCAGAGATCTACCGCACCAAGGCGGGCTTCAACTACCCGCTGAGCCGCGACAAAAACGGCGCCTACAAGATCAAAAGCGGCGAACAGATCCGCGTCAGCATGACCTCCGACTTCTTTCTCGAAGAAGCGGACGAGTGGCGCAACGACGCGTGGAGCATCATCCGCCGCCGACCCGACGTGGTCTTCTTCCTGCTGACAAAGCGTCCCGAGCGCGTGAGGGAGTGTCTGCCCTACGACTGGGGCGACGGCTGGGAAAACGTCTTCTTCAACGTCACCGCCGAGAACCAGAGGCGTGCCGACGAGCGTGTCCCGATCCTGTTGAGCCTTCCGTTCAAGCACAAGGGCGTGATGTGCGCACCGTTCATCGGCGCTGTCAGCCTGCGCAAGTACCTGCCCTCGGGACAGATCGAACAGGTCATCTGTGACGGCGAGAACTACTCCGGCTCGCGCCCGCTCAACTATGAATGGGTGAAAGCCCTGCGTGATGAGTGCGAGGAATACGGCGTGACCTTCGCCTTTGTCGGCACAGGCAGGCGGTTCGTCAAGGACGGCAAGACCTACTCCATCGAGAGCAGCGAGCTGCAGTCAAAGCAAGCCTACCTCTCGGGACTCAGTCTCAAGGGAAAACCGATGGAATTCAAGCTATGTGACCGCTTCGGCGATCCGATCCCTGAGGGCGACCTCTATGTCCCCTACTTCGGCGAGAAGTGCCAAACCTGCGGTATGCGCATCATCTGTAACGGATGCACGCGCTGCGGCAAGTGCGAGAGCTGACATATGCCGGAAAATCGACCTGCTTCTTCTCATTGAATATCTATCCGTTTTGCGAATATTCAGCGCTGATTCCGGCATGCTTTTCCGTGTCAAAATCTCTCTACTCCCCGATCCCGCTCGAAAACGGACTCTATTTTTTCAAACGGTCAAATTCGTCTGTTTCTGTTATTTGATAGAATCAAAGTTGGCTTAAACACTGGGTTTTTCAGCCGATTCTACTCTCGGTAGACCGCCCTGTAGAGTTGCTCTACCGCACGCATGCACCCGGTAGATAGAATTCGACTACAAATAGGTTTTCTTTTTTCGACACTATCCATATAATGATTCATGGCAAAGGCGAAACGCGCTTTCGTCCTGCCGCCAATAAAGGTTGAAGGAGGGCGCAGTTTGGACAAGCGAAAGGTCATTTACTATGAGGACGAGCTTCAGGACGAGTTCTCCACAGCGGTCATTGAACCGCGGACGATCGACGGCAGCTATGTCTATGACAGACACGGGCTGATCCGCCGCTTCACCCGCTTTTTCTGGTACCGCATCGTCGCGACGCCGATCGCCTTTCTCTATGTCAAGCTGAATCTTCACCAGCGCACCGTCGGGCGAGAAAAGCTCAAGCCGTTCTTAAAACAGGGCGTCTACATCTACGGCAACCACACCAACGACATCGGCGACCCGTTCACGCCGAATGTCTTCTGCTTTCCGAAGAGGGTGTCCTTCATCGTACATCCGAACAACGTGTCGATGCCGGTGCTGGGACGGATCAACCCGAGTCTGGGCGCGATCCCGCTCCCCGATACGCGCGACGCGTACAAAAACTTCACCGAATGCGTCAAGGGGCGCATCGAACAGGGTCACGCCGTCGTCATCTATCCCGAGGCGCATATCTGGCCCTATTACACCAAGATCAGGAATTTTCCCGATACCTCGTTCGGCTATCCCGCAAAGTCCGACACGCCGGTGTTCTGCTTTGTGAACACCTATCAAAAGCGCAGGCACGGTAAGAAACCGCGCACCGTCACCTATATCGACGGTCCGTTCTACCCGGATATGGAGCTGCCGATCAAACAGCGCAGAAAGAAGCTGCGCGACGAGGTCTACGAAACGATGTGCCGACGCGCCGAGAATTCCGACGTCGAGGTCATCAAATATATCAAGAAATCAAGCAACGAAAGCGAGGGGTAAAACATGGTCAACGTACTGTTCTGCGGCAACAGCGGCGTATTCGACGGATTTTTAACGTGTGCGCTGTCGCTGATGAAGCGTACCGAATCCAAAGAACCCTTTGCCTTTTATATCTTCACGATGTCGCTGCCGAGGCTGAGCGAGCGATACACCGCGCTGACCGACGACGAGATCGCGCTCTTTGAAAGCGTGATCAAGCGCTATAATCCCGAAAACACCGTCAAGGTCACCGACGTCAGCGATCTGTATGAGCAGGAGTTCGCCTATTGTCCCAATGAGGGCGCCTACTGCTCGCCCTACACGTTGATCCGCCTGCTCGCCGATCTGGTCGACGGTATCCCCGACAAGGTGCTGTACCTCGACGCGGACGTCCTGTTCAACCGCGACGTTCACCTCTTGTACGACATCGACGTCACCGGTTATGAGTATGCCGCGGCGCGTGATCACTACGGCAAATATCTGATCAATCCGCACTACATCAACGCGGGCGTACTGCTGTTCAACATCGCCGAGATGAAAAAGCGGAACACGTTTTTGAAAGCGCGAAACGAGCTGAGAAAGAAAAAGCTCACCTTCGCCGACCAGAGCGCGCTGATCCGCTCGACAACCAAAAAGCTCTTGCTTCCCCAGCGGTACAACGATCAGAAATTCTTGCACAAGCACACCATCGTGCGGCACTTTTCAAAGCGCCTTTTCTGGCTGCCCTATCCCCACACCGAGAACATCAAGCAGTGGCAGGTCGAAAAGGTCCACAAAATTTTCCACTATCATCAGTTCGATGATATCTTGAACGAGTATCAGGAAATCAAAGCCCAAGCGGGTTTACAATAGATTGCGGAGGGTATTTTATGGCTAGAACAAATATTCCGATCTTTTATGCGTGTGACGAACGCTTTCTGAAATTCACGATCGTGTCGATGCATTCGCTGATCAAGAATGCGTCGAAGGACTGTGACTACACGATCTATATTCTGCATGCCGATATTTCCGAAGAGGCGCAGAAGCAGGCGTTCGCCCTCAAGCAGGATAACGTCAAGATCGTTTTCACCGACGTTACCGAACGCCTCAAGGAGATCCAGACCAATCTGCCCCTGCGCGACTATTACTCCAAGACCACCTACTTTCGCCTGTTCATCGCGGATATGTTCCCCGAGTGTGACAAGGCGATCTATATCGACTCCGACACCATCGTTCAGGGCGACATCAGCGAGCTGTACGCGACCGATCCCGGCGACAACTGGCTGTGCGCGTGTCACGAGCAGGCGATGGTCCAGATCGACCACTACGGTACCTATGTCGAGAAGGTCGTCGGCGTATCGCGCCATAACTACTTCAACGCGGGCATGCTGCTGATCAACTGCAAAAAATTCCGCGAGAGTCAGGTACTCAAAAAGTTCCTCGACAAGCTCGAGGAATACAACTTCGTCGTCACACAGGACGAGGACTACCTCAACCTGATCTGCAAGGATCACATCCGCTGGCTCGATCAGCGCTGGAACACCGAGGTCTACTGCGCGTTCCCCTATCCGATCGAGGAAGCGAAGATCCTGCACTATATCATGGTCAGCAAGCCTTGGCACTACAAGGACTGCACCGGCGGCGATATCTTCTGGAAATACGCTGCCGAGACCTCCGCTTATGACGAACTGCTGAATATTCTGAATTCCTACACCGATGAAGACCGCGCACGCGACGAGCAGGTCATGGATAACCTGCTTGCTCTCGCTCAGCAGGAAACCGAGCGCGACGACAACTATCAGAAGCAGCTCGACAACACCGTCCGCGCCAAGGATCGCGTCGAGATCCTCAAGAAGATCGCGCAGTATGAGCGCGAGGGACGCTTCGACGAGGACGTCGAGGAGGATCCGCCTTCACGCGTGCTGATGCCCGACGAGATCGAGTACGGCACCAAGACCGTCGCGAAGAAGATGAAGAGCAAGCTCGCCTTCGCCGCGGCACGCCGTTTCGTCAATTCGCTGATCGAGGAAAAGAAGCTGATCATCAAGGAGATCCGCGGCATCGAGAACTTCAAGAATCTCAACACCGGCGCGATCATCACCTGCAACCACTTCAACGCCTTTGACAGCTTTGCCATCCAGCTCGCCTATGACGCCGCCGAGCAGCCCAACCGCCGCTTCTACCGCGTTATCCGCGAGGGCAACTACACCTCGTTTCCCGGCTTCTACGGCTATCTGATGCGCAACTGTGACACCCTGCCGCTCTCGTCCAACATGCACACCATGAAGAAGTTCATGGCGGCGGTCGACGAGCTGTTGAAGGAAGGTCACTACATCCTTGTGTATCCCGAGCAGTCCATGTGGTGGAACTACCGCAAGCCCAAGCCCCTGAAGCAGGGTTCCTATATCTTCGCCTACCGCAACAACGTTCCTGTCCTGCCGTGCTTCATCACGATGAAGGACTCGGATATCATGGGCGAGGACGGCTTCTATGTCCAGGAGTACACCATCCACATCGGCAAGCCGCTCTATCCCGACCAGTCACTCCCCTACCGCGCGAGCGTCAAGGATCTTTTGAACCGCAACTATGAGGTATGGAAGAACATCTATGAGACCGAGTATCAGATCCCGCTGGTGTACGATACCGTCACGGATCAGAAAAAGGACAAAAAAGATAAATAAACGTCACATAACAAAGCAGAGGCTGTCAAACGACAACCTCTGCTTTTTCATTATATATATCATTATTCAAACTTCATATCGTACCAGAGCAGGAACGCGTAGATTGCGTAGATACGCCCCCAGTACTGTTCCTCACCGCCGACAAAACCGTCCCAAAGCTTTTTCAATTCAGCCTGATCAAAGAACATCTCCGACGATCTGCCGAAGAGCTTCTCCTCGATCGGCTTGTTGAAGCGGGAATCGGCGAGCCACTTGCGTACCGGCACGGGGAAACCGACCTTCTTACGGAAGGCGACCTCCTCGGGGAGCTTGGACGCCGCCGCCATGCGGAACACGACCTTGTTCTGTTCATCCTTGAACTGGTACTCAGCAGGGATCCTGCGTGCAACGTTGAACAGTCTCAAGTCGCTGAACGGCGTATGCAGCTCGATGCCGCACGCTGTGGAGGTGCGGTCGGTGTTCAGATAGATATCGCCCTCGAGCCACAGCGAGATGTCGACCGTCAGTTTCTGTGCCAGCGGCGCCTTGTCCTGCACCTCGTTCCAGATGGGCGTGATCGGATCGGCTACGCTGAGATCGCTGTCGAAGTCCTTCATCAGCGAACGCACAAAGTCCTCGGACATGATGTGCGAGCAGGTCAGATACGTCCACTCGCGCGGGATCTCGCGCTTGTGCGCGTTATAGCCGCCGAAGAATTCGTCGATGCCCTCGCCGGAGTAGACAACCTTCGCATGCTCGGCGACCGCGGCACAGCCGATGGAGAATGCGACCGCCGAAGCGTCGCCCAAGGGTTGACCCAGCTTGTCGATAGTCTCGGGGATGCGCGCGAAGTATTCCTCGGGGGAGATCATCTTCACACGGAAATCCTTGCCGAGGATCTCGGCGGTACGACGAGCGAGCGCGGATTCGTCAAAGCCGGATTCCTCATAGCCGACGGTGTTCGCGCACTGAGCGTCGCCCGCCGCGAAAAGGTAGGAGGAATCGACGCCGCCCGAGAGGAACGACTCCTTGTAGGGGATCTTGTCGTCGCCGCGTTCTTCGGAGAAAATCTCGTCGACGACAGTGCGGATCTCCTCAGCGAACTGCTCGGGAGTCTTGCCGGTGTCGGGTTCAAAGACAGGCTTCCAGTACCGATGGATCTCGGCGGTCTTGCCGTCCCATTCGAGATAGCATCCGGGGGCGAGCTTGTACACGCCCTCATAGAAGGTCTCGGTGCCGATAGGATAGCCGTAGAACAGGTACAGCTGCAGCATGCGCTTGTTCAGCTTCTTCGTATACTTCGGATCGTCGGCGATCTCGTTGATATCGCCCGAGTAGAGCAGATCACCCTCGACGGGAGCGTAGAACAGATGCTTCTGACCGACGTGATCGCGGAAGCAATAGAGCCTGTCCGCCTCCGGATCATAAACAGCGAACACAAACGCGCCGTAGAGATGATCGACGATGCCGACGCCCCACTGTGCAAAGCCGCGGGTCAGGATCGCTTCCTCTCGCGCCTCACGACTGATCGACGGGTCGATCATAAGCTCCTCACAGAGCTTTTTGTAGTTGCGGATATAGCCGCTGAAATAGCGCAGCTCGATCATTTTCATAACCATACCTCCCTGTTTTTTCGACAAGATTATAACACATCGT
>JAFSRK010000001.1 GCA_017446165.1 Ruminococcus sp. | reverse complement strand
GTGGTTGAAGAAGCGCGCTTTTTGTAGTATAATTATTACAAGAATGTAATACTTTGGAGCAGTTATGTTCAAGGAATACTATCCCTGCGGCTATGCCGCGAGTGTTTTTGATATTGATTATGAGCGGCTGTACGCGCTCGGCTATCGCGGGATCATCTTCGATCTCGACGGCACGCTCGTTCCCCACGGAGCGAACTCGACCCCTGAGGTCGACGCCCTTTTCCGAGTGATCCATGCGGCGGGACTCAGGACGATCCTGCTGACCAACAACGACGAGGAACGCGTCCTGCGCTTTGTGGAGAACATCGACACCCTGTACCTCTGTGACGCGGACAAGCCCGCGACGTCGGGCTATCTCAGGGCGGTGGATATGCTCGGAATGAAGAAGTCCGAGGTCGTCTATATCGGCGATCAGGTCTTCATCGACATGCTCGGCGCGAACCGCAGCGGCATCGACAGCATTTTGGTACATTATCTGCTCCACGAGGGCGAAACGAAGCTCGGCGTCAAGCGTCGGCTCGAAAAGCTCGTATTATGGCTTTGGCGTCACAGCCGAAGCCGCCATCGACTGAGGGATATCACTAAGGAGGCAAAGCGGAATGTTCAACGGTAAGCTCTTTTGCGAGATGAACCCGCTGTTTTATGCGATCTCGGAACAGAAGGAGATCTGCAAACGACATATCAAGAATCTCACCGGAAAGGATCAATTCGCCAAGGATAAGCGCAGCAAGCGCCTGTCGCAGGTGATCGACTCCCATACCTCGGGGCTGATCAAGCGCGGACCCGGCATCGACCCGGTTCTCCAGCAGAACAAGGCGGTCAACATCGACCTCGCCTCAAAGCAGATCAACGGCATCGTTATCCATCCCGGCGAGACCTTCTCGTTCTGGAAAACCGTCGGCAAAACCTCAAAGCGCAAGGGCTACAAGGACGGCCGCGTGATCATTGCGAACGGTCTGCAGCCGGGTACCGGCGGCGGTCTGTGCAACCTGAGCAACACGCTCCATCTTTTGATCCTGCACAGCCCTCTGACTGTCACCGAGCTGTGGAAGCACTCCGATGCGCTCACTCCCGACGAGGGCGAACGCCATCCGTTCTCGACCGGTACCTCGGTCAGCTATAACAACATCGACTACCGCTTCCGCAACGACACCGATCAGGACGTCCAGCTCTGTACTTGGGTCAAGGGCGAGGAGCTTCATGCCGAGCTGAGAGCCGAGCATGAGTTTCCCTATCGCTACGAGATCACCGAGGAGGGACACCACTTCACCAAGGAGGACGATGGTAAGTACTACCGCGTCTCGAAGATCTATCGCCTGACTTTCGACAAGCGGTCGGGCAAGCAGCTTGAAAAGGAGCTGATCTGGGACAACCATTCGATGGTCATGTTCGACCCCGAGCTGATCCCGAAAGAGCTAATTAATTAGGAATGAGGAATGAGGAATTAGGAATGAGGAATTAGGAATTATTTCTCACATAAAAGAAAAGATAAAAACAGAGACGCTGAATTTTTGTTTCAGCGTCTCGCTTGCTTTTTATGAAATGTCAGTCGGAGTTAATTCCTAATTCCTCATTCCTAATTCCTCATTCTTCAATGTATTCACATACCTTGTCGATCTGTTCGGGGATGGTGCCGTCGAAGCGGTTGTTGAAGAACGCGCCGCCGATGGTGAAGCTCCACGGCTCGATGTCCTTGAGCTCGTCCAGCCGCTCATAGCTGTCCACGCTGCCCGCGACACATACCGGCGCGTCGACCTCGTTGACGAAGCGCTCGATCAGCTCGCGCGCGTCCTCGGTGTAGCGGTAGCCCAAAAGGTCAAAGCCGTCCACGCCCTTTTCGAGGCACTCCTTCGCCTCGGCGATCATGCCGTCGATCGAGCCCGTGAGTACCGACGGACGCTCGAGAACGTCGCCGACATAGGGCATGTATTTGATGCCTTTCTCCTTGCAGAAGTCGCGGATCGAGTCGTGGTACATGGTACCCATCAGGATATCGCATCCGCACTCGGCGGCGATCTTCGCGCCCGCGAGTCCGTCATATTCCGAGTAGGCGACAACCTCCAGCACGGTGCTTTTGCCGCACGCCTTGATGGAGTTATAGAGCTTAATCATCTGAGAGAGGGGGATGCCCTCCTCTTTGAAGCCGAAGTATTTTGCTTTTGAGTGTTTACATTGTTCAAAGACCTGTGAAGCGTTCTTCACCGTGCGGTCATTCAGCGTCAACATGACGATCAGTTCCGGTGCTGCCATTTTTACTTCTACCCTCCGTGTTCAGAAAAAGGATCGCATAATATACAACCGTATTATAGCATGTTTATCGGCGGTTGTATAGGGGATAGGCGCATTTTTTCTCGGATGCTGTTGACGAAAATCGGGTGAACGGCTATAATAATGCTATATTTCAGAGGGAGGCGTCGACATGAAAACGATCGGAAATATCTTATGGTTCATTTTCGGCGGGATCATCAGCGGATTGTCGTGGATCTTCTGGGGGATGCTGTGGTGCATCACCATCATCGGGATCCCCGTCGGCATCCAGTGCTTCAAGCTCGCTCAGCTTTCGTTCTGACCGTTCGGCAGGACGGTCGCCTATGAGGGCGGCGTCGGTTCGTTTCTGGTCAACGTCCTCTGGTTTCTGTTCGGAGGGCTGGAGATGGCGCTGCTGAACGCGATCTTCGGGCTGTTGTGGTGCGTCACGATCATCGGTATTCCCTTCGGCTTGCAGTGCTTCAAGCTCGCGAAGCTCTCGCTCGCGCCCTTCGGCGCCTATGTCGTCTTGGACGACGAGTAATATGATCATCATGAAAATCCCGCAGTCGGCTGTGACTGCGGGATTTCTGTATGTAGAATGTAAAGGGGAAACTAATGGCTTATTTGCTGTGACAACTGCCGCTCATGGGACAACTTTTGCAGTTGCCGCAGCTGCAGACCATGGACTTGCCTGCCTTCTTCTTTTTGACCATGCTGACGATGATCGCCGCGACGATCGCAATCAGGACAAGGCAGATGATGATGGTCGCGATATTATTGAGGATCCATTGGAACATCGTTGTCACTCCTTTGTGAAAGTTTACTTGATCTTGACCTTCTTGGTCAGCTTATTCGATTCCTTGTACGGCTTGAAGAGCATGAACAGCATGCCGGCGATCAGGAGAACGGAAATGATCAGACCGATCACATTCAGATTTCCCGTGAACGCGCCGCCGATCTGGTTGATGCACAGGGCGATCACATAGGCGAAGCCGCACTGATAGGCGATGGCAAACCAAGTCCACTTGGCGGAGTTCATCTCGCGTCTGATCGCGCCGATCGCCGCGAAGCACGGAGCGCACAGCAGGTTGAATACTAGGAATGAGAAGCCGCTGATGCCGGTGAATACGGTCGCGAGGGTCGCGTAGACGGTCATCTCGCCGCCGCCGTAGAGAACGCCCATCGTGCCGACTATGTTCTCCTTGGCGATCAGACCGGTGATGGAGGCGACAGCCGCCTGCCAGTTGCCCCAGCCAAGGGGTGCGAAGATCCACGAGATCGCGCCGCCGACCGCAGCCAGCATGCTGCTGCCAATCTCTTCCTCAGCGAGCATACGGAACGTGCCGTCGACCCAACCGAAGCGGGAGAGGAACCACAGAACGATCGTGGAGAGCAGGATGATGGTGCCGGCTTTCTTGATGAAGGACCAGCCGCGCTCCCACATCGAGCGCAGAACGTTGCCGAGAGTCGGCCAGTGATAGGCGGGCAGCTCCATGACGAACGGAGCAGGCTCACCCGCAAAGGGCTTGGTTTTCTTCAGTATAATGCCGGAGATGATGATCGCCGCCATACCGATGAAGTAGGCGCCGGTGGATACCCACGGTGAACCTCCGAAGATCGCACCCGCGATCATCGCGATGAACGGGATCTTGGCGCCGCAGGGGATGAACGTGGTGGTCATGATGGTCATGCGGCGGTCGCGCTCATTCTCGATGGTACGCGAAGCCATGATGCCGGGGATGCCGCAGCCCGTGCCGATGAGGATCGGGATGAAGGACTTGCCGGAAAGACCGAAGCGGCGGAAGACTCGATCGAGGACAAAGGCGATACGCGCCATGTAGCCGCAGGCTTCGAGGAACGCGAGCAGCAGGAAGAGTACCAGCATCTGGGGAACGAAGCCCAGTACCGCGCCGACGCCCGCGACGATACCGTCGAGGATCAGCGAGCTGAGCCACTCGGGGGTGTTGAGGGACTCGAGACCGTTGCCGATCAGCACCGGGATACCGGGTACCCATACGCCGAACTCGGCGGGGTCGTCCGATTTGCCCTCGTTCTTCTCGAAGGTCTCGGCGGCAGCCTTGACGTCTTCGCCGGTGACGGTGACTTCCTCTACCGCGAGGGTCTCCTCGTCCTCTACCTCATAGGTGAACTCGTCGCTCTTCTTGACCGAGTCGGCGAATTCCTTGACGGAGGCGATGGCGGCTTTGGGATCATACTCGAAGTTCTCGTCCTCTTCGTCCTCAAAGACGAGAAGCTCTTCGCCGTTTTTGGAGATCGAAGCGCCGTTGATGACGCCGATCGCCTCAGCCTGTTCTTCTGCCTGAGCGGAGCCGATGCCGAACAGATGCCAGCCGTCGCCGAACAGACCGTCGTTAGCCCAGTCGGTCGCGAAGGCGCCGACCGTGACCATGGATATGTAGTAGACAAGGAACATGATCAGCGCGAAGATCGGCAGACCCAGCCAGCGGTTGGTGACGACCTTGTCGATCTTGTCAGAGGTCGAGAGCTGACCCTTCTGCTTGTTCTTGTAAACGCCGTTAATGATCTTGCCGATGTAGACATAGCGTTCGTTGGTGATGATGGATTCCGCGTCGTCGTCATATTCTTCCTCGACCGCCGTGATATCCTTTTCGATGTGCTTGAGGGTGGCTTCGCTCAGTCCGAGCTTCTCGATGACGCGCTCGTCGCGCTCAAAGATCTTGACCGCATACCAGCGCTGCTGTTCCTCGGGCATATCGTGGACGCACGCTTCCTCGATGTGGGCGATCGCATGCTCGACCGCGCCGTCGAAGGGGTGCTTCGGGACGGGCTTCTTCTCCTCAGCCGCCTTGATCGCGACCTCAGCCGCCTCGATGACGCCGTTGCCCTTGAGCGCGGAGATCTCGACGACCTTGCAGCCGAGGCTGCGGCTCAGCTCCGCGGTGTTGATCTTGTAGCCGTTCTTCTCGACAACGTCCATCATGTTGATCGCAACGACGACCGGGATGCCCAGCTCGCACAGCTGGGTGGTCAGGTACAGGTTGCGCTCGAGGTTGGTGCCGTCGACGATGTTGAGAATCGCGTCGGGACGCGCGTCGATCAGATAGTTACGCGCGACGACCTCCTCCATGGTGTACGGAGAGAGCGAGTAGATACCGGGCAGGTCGGTGATGGTGACGTCGCTGTGCTTCTTGAGTTTACCTTCCTTTTTTTCGACCGTGACGCCCGGCCAGTTACCGACGAACTGGTTCGAGCCTGTCAGGGCGTTGAACAGGGTCGTTTTGCCGCTGTTCGGGTTGCCCGCAAGGGCAATAGTGATACTCATAAAAAACCTCATTTCTCGTTAGCAAAAGCTAACCTATTAGCGATAAAAAAGCGTTGAATCATGAAACAAGCAACGCTTAAAAGGCTTAAGAATCTGCGCTGATAAAACTAAAATGCTCATGATACTTACAACCCCGCCGTTGATGCCGTGTTCAGATAAAAATCACGATTCAAAAGGCGGAGAAAAGCGGTAAGCCGCCCGCCGTTGATGTCGTGTTCAGATAAAAGTCACGATTCAAAAGGCGGAGAAAAGATGCGAGCATCAGGCGGAAAAAAGATGCGAGCATCAGGCGGAAAAATGCGGCGAGCCGTCATCATTCGACTTCGATCTCGGCGGCGTCAGCCTTGCGGATCGAAAGCTCATACCCGCGCAGGGTGATCTCGATCGGATCGCCTAAGGGAGCCACCTTGCGGACGGTGATCTCAACGCCCTTGGTGATGCCCATATCCATGATGCGGCGCTTGACTGCACCTTCGCCGTGGAGCTTCTTGACCTTGGCGGACGAGCCGATAGGGATGTCTCTGAGAGTTTTCATATTCTACCTCCTCTTTGTATATAGATAAACAGATAACGGATAATGGATAACGGATAACGGTTGTGGGAAAGCCTGACGGCTTTTGGATTGATGGGAAACAGTTAAACAGAAACGCCGGATCGCTGTTCTGTCTTATAGGAAACGGGTGAGGGCGAAGCCCTCCCTTCACCGATATCCGTTAACCGTTATCTGTTCTCCATTACTATATCATGATCTTCTGCGCCATTTCTTTGCTGACGGCGATGCGCGCGCCCTTGACGTTGACGATCAGGTTTCCGCTCATGGAGCTGACGACCGTCACCGCGCCGCCCGGGACAAACCCGAGGTTCTGCAGATGGGTGCGTACCTCAGCGTTGCCGCCGATGCGTTTGATAATGTATTCTTCGCCGAGCGCAGCAAGCGTGAGTGGCATAAACGCACTTCCTTTCCCCATAATTAGTTTGAGCTAACCTATCCCCAAAAAAGAGGGTTAGCTTAAACTAACCTCTACGGTTATTATAGCAGTCCTGCGCCCGATTGTCAATATGTATTTTAATATCTGATAAAAACCTCGATAGGGACAAGTTCTCTCATTTTATGATTGTGCAAACTGCCTAAAACAGCCCGGCTGTTTTTATCAATTTAGTGGATTTTTTCTTTTGAACGTCGTTTTTTATTGTACAGGCACCCGATTTGTACTATAATGATATGGTACCGCGGGCTATCGGAACCCCTGCTGCCCGCCGAAATACAACCAGTATACTCTTGAAAGGAGTTTTTGATTTGAAACAGTACGACGCAAAACACATCATCAATATCGCTATGGCGGGTCACTCCGGCGCGGGCAAGACCTCTGTCGCCGAAGCGATGCTCTATCTCTCAAAGGCGTCCGACCGTCTGGGCAAGATCGCCGACGGCAACACCCAGCTCGACTATGACCCCGAGGAGATCCGCAGACAGGTATCCATCGTCACCGCGGTTGCTCCCGTTGAGTGGAAGAACACCAAGATCAATATCATCGACACCCCCGGTCTGTTCGACTTTGAGGGCGGCGTATTTGAGGGTTACCGCGCGGCTGAGAGCGCAGTCATCGTTGTTTCCGCGAAGGACGGCATCAACGTCGGTACCGAGAAGGCAGTCAAGGCAGCCGACAAGGAAGGTCTGACCAAGATCTTCTTCGTCAACGGCGTATGTGACGAGGACGCGCGTTTCTATCGCGTGCTCGAGGATCTGAAGGCGACCTTCGGTCCCTCCGTATGCCCGATCATCGTTCCCCATATCGAGAACGGCCAGGCGAATACCTACATCAACCTGCTCGAGTACAAGGCTTATACCTATGATAAGAAGGGCAACGCCGCTCCCACCCCGATCATCCCCGAGATGGGCGACCGCTTCGAGGGTCTGAGAGAAGCGATCAAAGAGGCTGTTGCCGAGACCTCTGAGGAGCTCATGGAGAAGTTCTTCATGGAGGAGGAGTTCACTCCCGAGGAGATCATCACCGGTGTGTCCCAGGGCGTCAAGGACGGCTCTCTCTGCCCCGTATTCTGCGGCGACGCTTCCACCACCTACGGCATCGAGCAGTTCCTCAACAGCATCACCTGGCTCGCTCCGACCGCTGACGTCAAGGGCGGCGAGACCGCTGTCGACGTAAACGGCGACCCGGTCGAGATCGCCTGCAACGAGCAGGGCGCGACCGCCGCCATCATCTTCAAGACCGTTGCCGACCCCTTCGTCGGTAAGCTCAGCTATTTCAAGGTCGTGTCCGGCAAGGTCACCACCGACGCGCCTCTGATCAATATGCGCACCGGTAACCAGGAGCGCATCACCAAGGTTCTCACCGTCCGCGGCAAGAAGCAGGAGGACGCCTCCGCCGTCGTCGCCGGCGATATCGGCGCGATCCCGAAGCTGACCTCCGCCAACACCGGCGATACCCTCTGCTCCCCGACCCGCAAGGTCATCCTTGACGGCATCGACTATCCCGCTCCTTCCTTCTCCATGGCGATGTACCCGAAGAAGAAGGGCGAGGAGGACAAGGTCGCTCAGGGTCTCTCCCGTCTCGTGGAGGAAGACCCCACCATCAAGTATGTCAGCGATCCCGAGACCAAGGAGCTGGTCGTTTCCGGTATGGGCGAACAGCACCTCGACGTCGTCGTCTCCAAGCTGAAAG
>JAFSRK010000040.1 GCA_017446165.1 Ruminococcus sp. | reverse complement strand
CTGAGCGATCAGCGGCTGTTTCTGTGAAAGAAGAAGTTGAGAGGGATATATGGGGTTATCCTATATTTATTTTGTTTTACAATAATTATTATACAATATTTATGTATTTTATAAATTGTTTGATATTTTTTTACACTGCAATCGCTTGCAGTGTAAATAGATAAATTACTGAACTAAAATCCAGTCGGGATCGTACCACTGTCCAAGGGTCTTATTCCATCTGCGTTTCCATAAATGAGTACCGTCTGTTTTATATTTCCACACAAGCTGATACGCCTTCGGCGAATCTCCATCGCCACCTTGAGCAGTGATAATGACAGTATCTTCATCAGGTTTGTACACTTCCTCAGCTGAAGCAATCACAACAGACGAGAACAACATCATTGCCGCAAGGGATAAAGTAATAATTGCTTTTAATACTTTTTTCATTCAGATTACTCCTAACTATTATTCATAGATAGGATAATCCTCGTACATTCCTTGCTCGACTTCTTCCTTTGATACTTTTTCAAATACTGTATCGGTTACATAAAAGATATAATTGCCATCTTCCTGTTTAACCAAGTAACCATTTGTATTATCTACAATTATTTGAGTTGACTCTAATTCGTATTCATCCCTAGTTAATTCTGTTTCAAAAACCGGTTGCCAAATAAAAACATATGAGCCAACAAAGATACCTAAGAAAAGCAGAGCAATAATAGCGTTTATAACTATCTGCCCCACCCTCTTTGGCGGTTCAGCCAGAACCGCCTTGATGCGAGCAACCAGCTTGCTTTTCTTCTTTCCGTCGGCAAGCTCAGCGCATATGACAAACGGTTTACCGCCGCTTCTCGCAACGCTGCGGTTCTTCAACGTTTCGATATACGTCAGCTTCTCAGCGTCCGAAAAATCTTTGGTCGCGTTCAGGTCGCATTTCATCTCGAGCGAAACGTCCAGATCGCTCTTAAGGAGATACGCGAACGGATTCCACCAGAAGATACAGCAATAGATCTGAACCAAAAGCTTGATCCACAAATCCTTGTTCTTGATATGCATACACTCGTGACGGAACATCATTTTCAGTTCGTCATCCGTATAGGTCTCATCGGGGATCAGAACTGTCTTATGGATCAAGCCGACAACGACCGTTCCGGTGATGACATCCGTTTTTCTCAGCACTACATTTTTGTCGTTCTTCAAAACATCCTTGACAACGTCGGAGAAAATCGCACGCTCATGATCGATCGCATAATCGCCGTTTGCCATCAAATACCGAAAGAATTTTCGCTGGGAAATAAGATTCCACAGACTGATGACAATGATTCCGACCGCCCATGCGCAGAGAAAGATGATCAGCGCCGTGTTCGGACGCGCGATGCCGTCAGCATCTCTCTGAATAAACGCTTCGAATATCTTCACATATACAGAACGATCTTCCAAAATGATCTGCAGACCGGGAAATTCGATCGGCAGGAAGATCCTCAGCACACAGAACAGGTACAGGATCACCATGAACCATACGCTGAACAAGTTTGAAAAATAAGGGACTTTTCGCAGAAAATAGATGATGATTATCATGAGACTGTTGGTAAGCACAGCCATGATAAACGGAAATACGAACTGCCCTATATCCATCACTTGATTCCCTTGGACTTCTTCCAATCCTTGATCATTCGCTCGATCTCTTTCATCGACGCTTCATCCGCCTTGCTGTCCGCGAAAGCCGCAAACAGGGCGGGCATCTTGTTCTCCGGGTTCTCGTCGAGATACTCGTTGAGATAATACTCCTCTTTGGTCACCTTGGGCGCGAACTTCCGCGCATAGCTGCGGGAGATCAGCTCGAAAGACTCTATCTTGACGATGCCCTTCTTCATCAGCGATTTGATGAGAGAATGGACATAGCTGTCCTTCCATGTCTTGTCTCCGGATAACTCGACAATTTCGGTACACGATAGAGGCTTGTCTACACTCCAAAGCAGATCCATTACCTGTTTTTCGCTTTTCGTCATCATTTAACATCACTCCTAAAGTATTTTATATTATTATAAAATACCCGTCGGATATTGTCAATGTTAAACTAAAACCAGTTTAACATTTATTGTGTATATTTTCAATTGACATTATTTATAAATTATTGTAAAATTATTTTAGCAATTTTTACAAATTTTAACTTTATTTGACATAATTTGCAAACGGAGTGTTGTTTATGGAACAGACATTTGGAGCTTTCATTCGGCAAAGGCGACTCGAAAGCATGATCAAGCTGAATGTCTTCGCGTCTCAGATCGGCATATCAAACGTCTATCTTTCCTATATCGAGACAGGCAAACGCCCTGCGCCGTCCAAGCCGATACTGGATAACATCGCGAAAGCGTTGGCGCTGTCTAAAGACGATACCATCCTCATGCACTCTCTTGCCGCTCTCTCCCATCACAAGAACGATTTCTCCGCCGATCTGATCGAATACATCAACAGCAGACCTTATGTGATGGAAACGCTGCATATCGCGATAGAGAGAGGTGCCGGCGAGAGGGAATGGTTTGCCTTCAGAAATATGGTCTGTTTGAGTAAGTCTACTGATAACTGAATAAAGATCCACTAAGGAGTTGCTATTATGAATATGATCCCCATCGTAAATTCGTCCGACCTTGCCGCAGCAGGATATGAAAACGGTATCCTGTACATTGAATTTCTCAGCGGAACAACGTATCGTTATTTCGATGTTCCGGAAGCTGTGTTCAACTCACTGATGAATGCGAATTCTCGCGGCAGATACTTTCACGCATTCATCAAAAATCATTACAGGTATCAAAGGCTGTAATGCATAAAACCTACACGACCCCTGTTGTCAGAATTCCGATGATAGCAGGGGTATGTTTTTTGAAAAGAACCGCTAATTTGTGTCGCATCCACATTTACAGTAACAATGATTATGGTATAATAGCCGTATAAATCCGGTTATTATACTGAATTTATATTGCCCGCCCGGTTTGTCGCTCCGTGACAACGGGCGATGGCTGATTATACCATATTGATACAGGAGGGATAGGAAATGAGTTTAGAAAGCGGCGGTCGCGCTGACAAATACGGAAATGAATATGAAAACAGATTTCTCGCCGAGCTTTTGCTGAGGATCGTAGCCGGCGAACTATCGTCTGTTACCATTGAGCCGCTGGGAGAGAATCACGACAGTGTTGAGTATATCGCCGAATCTCCGAAAGGAGAGCGGTACCATTATCAGTGCAAAGCCAGCAACAACACAAAAGAGAAATGGAATCCGTCGGATCTGAAGCAGCATGACGTTTTCATGCGTTCAAAATCAATACTGGATAATTCAAAAGATAACCGCTACAAGTTCATCTCCCCGCTGTCCTATGGCGAACTATCGGAATTGTGTAACAGAGCGCGAACCTGCTCAAACGGCGAGGAGCTTATTAAATATCAACTGACTAATGATAAAATCAAGAAGGCTTTTCGCTCATGCGAAGCATACTACGGGCTGAGCGCAGACAAACCGCAAGAACTCATAATAATACGCGATTTGCTGTCACGAACCTACTTCGAAACCGTTTTGTTTGACGACGAAGCGCTCAGGCGCTCGAAGGAATACACTTCGCTGTACTTTTCCGGCAACGCTTCTGCCGCGCAGGCTCTCCTGCAAAATTATGTTTCCATAAAATCCTTGTATGGAAATCGGATCGTTGCGTCCGATATCATCACCTATATGGAAGAAAACGGGGTACACCTTCGCCGTCATCTACTTACCGATAATATCAATGCCGCGATCGCAGAGCTGAACGAATTATTCGACGCGTCCTTTACACCTATCCAAGGCCGCCTCATCCACCGCGAAGCAACAGACGAGATCATGAACGCGATCAAAATACAGCAATCTGTCATCCTGCACGGCAAAGCAGGGACGGGAAAAAGCGGTTGTATCCAGGAAGTCATTCAGCGCTTAAAAGAAGAGAGAATACCCTATCTGGCATTGAAGCTGGATAAGCAGATGCCGCAAAAATCGCCGGACAACTATGGAAAAGAGCTCGGGCTGGGACAATCGCCTGTATACTGCTTATCCCATATCGCAGGAAAAAAGCAATGTGTTTTTATTATCGATCAGCTTGACTCTGTTCGCTGGATGTCACAGCATTCCGCAAACGCCCTCGATATCTGCAAGATGATGATCAGGCAGGCAGAGACAATGAATCGCTATGAAGGCGCCCAAGTGACGGTGTTGTTGATATCCCGCACCTTTGATCTCGAGACCGATGCAGGGCTGCAAGCCTTGACAGAAACCAAGGGCGATCCTTATCTGTCATGGAAAAAGATACAGATCGATGAATTCGCCTACGAAGAAGTTCGATCCTATGTCGGATCGGCATATAACACTTATTCCAAACAACTGCAGAGTCTATTAAAAATTCCGTCGACGCTGTATATCTGGACAAAGCTGGAAAAAGGAACCTACATCACTTCAGCCGTTACAACACGTGAGCTGATGCAGAAATGGTGGAATCAGATACTCGATAGATGCGCAAAGTCAGAGATCGGAAAGGATCGGATACCGGGGCTAAAGGACAAGATCGTTTCCGGAATGAGTAAAAAATCATCTTTATCGCTACCCTTTTCCCTATTCTCCGATGACACGATCGAAATAGAGAAGCTGATATCGGAAGGACTGTTATTAAAACATGGCTCGGTGATATCTTTTGCCCATCAAAGCTTCTTTGACTTTTTTGCAACCGATGAAATGATGCGGCAGATCTACAACGGCGACAGCATCATTGGTATCATCGGCGGTTATAATGATCAGACTCCCTTTATCCGCTACCGATTCATCAGCGTGCTGCAACAGTTAGCTGATACAGAGGAATCATTATTCACTGATATCGCCCGGCAAATCGTCAACTCATCATCGGTAAGATTCTACTTCAAATTTGCCGTTCCGGAAATCGCCGGTCAGCAAAAATCGCCGTCGATAGAATTATTGAGTCTTGTCTATACACTTTTTAAGCAACAGGAATGGCATGCCGCAGTACTCAGAAGGGTGTACTACGGGCACCTTCCATATATATTGGATCTGGATAAACGCGGTTATTTCGGAGAGCTAACCGATGAAGCGCTCGGACTTCTGCGTTCGGCTTATGCGTTATCGCCTGATTTTGTCATCAGCAAAATAAACGGAGTGGATATCCAAAGCCTTACGGATGCAAGGAAAATCTATCAAGTGTTGTCGCCGGATCTGTCGTGTGACACACCTCAGGGGAACCGATTCCGTCTTGCTTTGATGGAACGATATCCCGATCTGTATGATAATGTGTGGGGACTGCATCAACTGGCACAATCAAAATCATCTTATCTGATCGCCTATCTCAAAAGCATGGTCGAGCATATCGATTCTATTGATAACCGGGTTTATCTCAGTGATAAGAACACATACGAAGCATATGCGAAAACCTGTTACCGAGAAACGATCGAAGGACTGTTCCCCATCGTTGTTGCGGCAACCGCACAGTTTCGCCCCTCGGATGACCCCAGCGTTCGTTTTAATGAATCCTTTGAAAATTGGCTCCCGTTTCGACATCGTCATCATTTTGCCCGCACGATCGTCGATATGCTGAAAGCTGCTGTGACGGCGTTCTATCAAAATGAACCGAAGAACTGTGTCGCATATATCAACGGATATGCCGGCGAAAAGTCCGTCATATTATATGAGGTATTCTCATACGCCGTACTCTCCATGGACACAAATGACAGCGATTTTGCGATACAATGGCTCTGTGACGATCCGCCGGATCATCTGTTCATCTACACCAACCGGCAGGATGATTACCTTTCTCTCACAAAGGAAATCATAGCGAAGCATTCTCCCTATTGCTCCGATAAGGTTTTTCGCGCTTTGGAAAGCATTGTACGCCATTGGAAAGAACCAGTGGCTGAGATGGTACAGATCTATCGAAAGAGAATAGAGATCAGTCAAAAGTATAGCCCGGTTTACTACGCCTATTGGGGAATGTTACAAAAAGAGCTGTTGCCCAATATGGATCCATCCCGCTTATCAAAGGAGTCAAAAGAGCTGCTGCGCGTACTTGAACGCAACGATTGGATCAAGGATTCTTTCTATAACTGCGGTATATCCTCTATGGGAAGCGGCGGGGTTGCGTCTCCTGTTGACAAGAAGCTTGATTACATCAGCGATTCGACCTGGTTGAAAATCGTTGCAACGCCTGTCGATAAAATGAGTAACCACTTCTTGCGCACCAAAAGCGATGGAAACTATATTGAAGCTAATCACAATGCGTTCGCCGGTTCTATGTCCCAGGCAGCAAAGAAATACCCCGAGCGCTTTGCCGAATTAGCGTTACGGTTCCCCGAAGGCTGTCCCGACACATATATCACAGGCGTTCTCAACGCGATCCGTTATCCCGATGACGGCGCTGATGCGGTCACCAAAGAAACCCTGTTCTCTCTGATCGAACGTTTCAAAGATTCCGAGAACCCTCATATCATTCAGGAGATCATGGGTATCATCGAACGTTTCTCCCAAGAGAATTGGACGGAGGATATCATTGATTATATTTGTGATACCGCTACGAGGTTCGGTTCCGGAGAAGCTCCCCCTTCTTCATTCATCACGGATGATGAATCATCGGATACGTTCAATTCACTGGTGACAGACGTTATCAACAGTGTCCCCGGTTACTCGCTCAAGGCGATGGGAAAGCTGTTGGAACACCATCCGGAATTGTTTTGCCGATTTGTTCCCGTTTTTGATACCTTGCTCCGCTGTGGGGATGACGTCGCGCGCTATGCGCTGACAGAATATCTGTTTCCTTTGTATCAGATCAATCCTGAATATGCGCTGGCGCTGTTCAGAGAACTGCTGTCGCGGGATATCAGGATCCTCGGCTATCCCGGGGCATGGAATCTGATTCTCGAAGATCATGAAAACAACGGTCCGTTCTATGCGGAAAAGCTATCAAAAGCTACTGCCTCAAGCATCAACGGCTTAAATGATGAGGCCGCGGGAATGCTGTGTGCATACACCGTCTTTTTTGATCAGACATTATTCCCGACTCTATGCGCAGACAGCTATTCCGAACGGCAAGTCAATGAGATCTGTCGCCAGGCAATATCCTCTTTTGACAAAGCAGATTTTCATGAAGTAAGCCGCGATATCCTCCTGTATTTCATAAAAACATATGATAAAGAGATATTTGAACTGAATCGGCTTTTCTCAGACAAGCGGATCAATATATACCGTGATAAAGATTTTCTGACAGAGCTGATGGAGTCCAAACAAGCACAGCGCATATCATATCAATTTTTAGAATACATCAAGGAGCAGGATCAGAACGTCACGCTCTATCTTGACATTCTGCGCAATCTTTCGGAGAACGCCTTGAAAGATCGCATTGATTGGCGTACAGGCGATATAATCAACAGCCTGACGGTGATCGTTCTGGGAATTCTCGATAAGAATCAGTTCAATCGTAGCATTAAGCAAACCTGTCTGGATATCTGGGACAATATTTACCAAAGCTGTTATGAACAGGTGAAGCCGCTGACGGAGTTGCTGGACACCAACGGCTGAGAAAAATCATATATACCGAAAGCGCTCCCGAGAGCATCTCTCGGGAGTGCACTTTTTCTCATCGGTTCTGTCAGATCAGGTATCCCCGGCGAAAATCCCTCTGCAGCTCCAGCTTGATCCTGTCGAGCTTTTCCTGAGTGATCCGCAATTTTCTGACGATCATCGCGTCCGTATGGTAAGCGATATACCATCTGCAGATCGTGTACTTCATCGGTCCGAGGCGTAGGATGAAATCATTCAGCTCAAACGGGCACGGCTCAGGATCGGCTGTCAAATAGGCCGGGAATATCTCGCTGTCGCTGTCACGGAAGGTTTGGTTCAGCGACAGCATACCGAATCTGAATCTGCTGTTTTCGCTGATCCAGCTTTTGACTCTTTGGGTGACCACCTGCTCGGCATAATCATCGAAGGAACCGGGAACGGATAGTCTGTGATATCTGTATTCTGCATCCAATGCAGCGAGCCACATGATTTGATAAATCTCGGCTTTCCAGTATGGTCTTGTGCAGTAATACTTCTGATAGATCCGATCTATATCGACCGGCGGTGCATCATATTCCATTCTTTCGAGTCGCTTTTCTGACAAGGACTCTCAGACGGGGTGTTAGCGATAAAGAAGGTTTGTGTAAAACAGTTGGATAAGTAGATTTGTAGGATAAAATCTATACTTTACGGAGGTTTTACAAATGAGAAGCAAGAAATATCACGTCTATTTTAATAGCGACGAAAGGCGATTAGTGATTAAAAGTCTAAATGAATTAAGGAATAAACTAATATCAGAAGGTAAATATACCGACATAATTGATGAAGTCTTGGTTAAGGTGGCTAACACTAAAGTCAAGAAAATCAAGGTTATCAGCAAAAGCTCGTAAACGGTATATTGGCGGGTTTCGAGGGTAATAATGATAATACATTGACCCTTCTAAATCTGTTATCATAAAGCCGCATAAACACTGGATTTTCATCACTAACTTTTTCGACTATTTAAGGAGGACAAAATCTATGACAAATAAGATTACATACACTCAACAAGGTGATTATCTTTTACCTAACCTGACATTACCCGAACAACCAAAAGTTGAAATTGGAATTTGGAGTAGACGACACGAACGATATATTAAACAGTATCATAAAATCCGCTATACAAATCTTTTGACAAGTTGTACACTTGCTGCATATCTAGCAGATATTGACAGAGAAGCAACTGAAATGTTTGATAGATTGGTTCAACAAATATTAGAGCAAGAAGGTGTTACCGAACAGATAAAAGTTGAAAATCAAATGATTTGGGTTAGGCGTATGAATAATATTTGCAATCGAGCAACAGAGATAGTCAACAATAATTTGATATATAGATAAAAGTTATGGGCGAAAATGATTTATTTCATCTTCGCCCAGATTCTCTTTAATTTTTTGTTCAAAGGGAAATCTTGTAAATACTATTATATTGATTTAATAGGACTTATACTACATGAATTCAGCTAAGAAATAGATTAATAATTGTTATTTGTATAATTTAACTTAAGTATTAAAATCAGAATCTTTAAGAAATAAATCATCTGTTATTTCAAATGAGCTATTAAATGCTTTTAGTTGTTTGAGCATGGAATTAATGAAATTTAAAATATCAGTTGTATTTTTACTAAAAACCATCATTTCAAGCAGACTGTTATATATTCCGGGAACTTGATACTGTAATAGTGTTTGATTCTTAATTAACCACTGCGAAAAAGGATGATCTACATTATAGTAATTAATCTCATTATAAGTATTGATGTCACCAAAAGTAGATTTATAATTAATAAATGAAAAAAACAATTGAGCAGGGAAATCTATAGTTTTTATTACATCTTTTCCTATGCTCACTTTAGGATAATAGCTTCTTGGGTCGATATTAACTAGAAAATGCTTTTTCAAAATAACTAAAGACAAAAGATCATAAACAGAATCCTTTTTGAATTTATCAATTTCTACAAATTCATTGCTTTCTAGTTCTTTCTGTAATTCGGCAACAGTTTTACCATTAAATTTAACCACGGTTTCACATTCAGGAAACTTTTCAATCAGTTTAATGATTTCTTTTTCAGCTAATAGTAAATAACTTTTAGTGCGGAATGGTTCTTTTTCGCTGCCATATGGGTAACTTAGTGCTTTAAGATGACGTTTGATTTGAGCTAAATCAAAAGCAGTTTTTAAAGGAACGTTACTGATTATATTTCTGGCAATATTAACTTCTGGAGCATAATCACCATTTAGTAATAAAACTATACCTAAGCAAGAATTAGAATATCCAAGCAAATTGGACGTATCTGCTAAAACACCGTTATAAGCAGTTAGAGTAATTTGACTATCTGATTTTACCATTATATCTTTCACATTAGATAAAGAATCTTTAACTAGTTGAAAAACATTTGATTCCTCAGTAGTTAGGAAATCTAGTAATTCATCATAAGATATTGTAATACTATAACTTGATTTTGCTTTATTATAACGTTCTACAATATCGCGACTCAGTTTATACTGTTTTACCGTGTTTCTAATTTCGTTATACTTAGAAACAATCTGAGCCTTGGTTACACTGTGTTTGTTTGACATATATTTAATCCAGTGATCATCGTTTTGATAATCCGAGTAAAACCTATATACATCTTCAGTGAAAGAATCATCATATACGAAATCTTGATCACGTATAAATCGATTTAGTGTATCAATCTTATTTTCTAACGTAGAAGGATAACTTGGATAAAAGTTTACTCTAATTGCATTGATTTCATGTTCGTTTGATAAATTGCATCGTATATAAGAATGGTATTCAACATTATCAAGCACAAACGCTGTATTTGTTGCAGATGTAGAAACATCTGCAAAAATTGCTATACCATTCAAATTATCGCTTATAGAAAGTCTATTTAATGGATAATATTGAATATTAATTGAAGGCGATTCATTCCATGTTGCATTAGGCATATTTTGCTTTAGATTATTAAATTGATCTTCAGACAATTTGTGCTTATACAACATTGGTTCATTTTTGGGATTATAAACGCCAAGATTATTTACTGCATTGATAAGTGTGCTTTTGGTTGGAAAAATCTTATGTCCTTCCGGTCCAAAATATTCCACAGTTACATCTGGAAATTGTACATACTTCTCAACTATTTTTTGAAAAGAATGATAGTTCCCCAATTGATAAAGGTTAACTCTAACACAAATTGTAGTACCGACCTCAGAGCGATAGTTTTCATTCGTTACACTTGGATGATGCATAGGCTTAAAATAAGCATCATTATCATCCTGCTCTTGTTCTTGTGCTAGGTAATAGTATCCATGAAGTCCGTCAACATTTAAACGAATTGCAGTATTTGAAATATTTGGATCATGTGAGTAGCGTTTAGTAGAAACCTCAAGTTTATTGTTTTCAGGGTCACTCATAAAACACGAGAGTATTCCTATACCAAATCTACTTATAGGATTATAGTCTTGTCCTCTTCCGTAATGTCTTTTATCCGCTTTAAAATCGTCAGAAGTATAGTATGAGCGTCCAACCTTAAGAAAATAATTTGTAATTATATTCTCATCCATTCCAGTTCCGTTATCTTCTATACGAAACCAACTAAACCCTTCATGATCTATCCATGTTCGTATTTCTATTCTCCCGGTTTCTTTCTCAAAATATGGATCTAGTTTTTTTCTCGTTAGAATAGCGTCAATTGAGTTTTGTAATAATTCACGTACAAATACGCCAGGATCATTGTATAGATTGCGTCCAGTTAACAATTCCAGAACTCGATCTTGATCCATAGTTAAATGGAAGTCCCCAAATTTATAACCCTTGCGTTCAATATTATCAGAGAATATTTTATGCGGAAGTTCAAGGTTACACCATTTACTTGTATAATCTGACAAAAATTCTGAAGATGTAATTAGTTCGCGTTTTACCCATTCAATATACTCTTTAACTTCAATTTCAAGTTGAAGACTTGCAAAACTCGCTGTAAAGTGTATTATCCCATCATGGATTTGACCAAAACCACCTGAGCGATTTTTCATCCACTCCATTTGACTAATTGAGTGTTCAAAGTCTTCGGGGGATTCTAAACCAAGATGTTGAAAAAGTTTACTTGGTGCACGAGAAGAATCGAAGTCTAAAATGTCAGCTAATCGAAGTAAAACAGCACAAAGACGAAAATCAAATTTTATACCCCTAGGGATATTTATTTCATTTAATGATTCACCGTGACTTTTACATAAATCAATTAAATTATCTCTATTAATACCTTCTTGAGTTAGAGATTGAGGCCATTCTTGGCGACTGATTTGAGTTCCAATGCGATTATGATGATGTACACGTATATAATTCCTAAGCATCTTCGCCGATATTCTTTTTGTTTTACTATACTCTTCTTCATCTTTGAGATGGCTTTTAAAGTATTCTATCCACTCATGTGTTTTTGTATTGTCTAAGAGCTTTTCTTCTTGTTCCTTTGAAACACTCATACCAATATCATGGCAACACGCCGACATTACCAACAATGCAGCTTCAGAAGCAGAGAGTTCATTCTTCCTACTTCCTAAAAGATCAGTCATCCATTTGCAAACATTTCTGATGTGTGTAATATCGTGTAAAGTATAATTTGGGAAAAAGCGGATAATATCTTTTGAAAGAATAATACCGATTTCGCAAACTTTACCCACTCCATCTAAAAAGTCAGTAGTTAATCCTTCTTCGATAACTTTTCCTTTTAATGTTTTCCACAACTCAGTTTCTCCGATATCTCTATAATTTGTTTCAAATGATGTTTTCATATCCATATTATTCTCCTTTTTATAATCAATTAAGATGGATTAATCAAAATTTCTATTTTTATTTTACCATTTCACACTAAATAGTTAAACATGCATATTTGTAGAAATATTAACTCGATATTTGTTGAAATATCACGATTTTTTTAATACAATTTTGTGAACATTTCGTTATAATTCCGTACTAAAAAATACCGTCCTGATTTAATCAGAACGGTATAAGAAATTCATTCAATTGATATACATATTTTAATCATTCAAATTACTATTATCTCTTTTTAACAAGCACCCAAATCCCGCTTTGTAGTTTGGTCGGTCATAATTAGATTTGAAAAGGTGTTTTAATGTGTTAATCTGCGCTTACAATAGCTCGTTTTACCGCAATGAGGGCATTTCAGCTTTCGTTTTGTAATTGTGTGCAACCCCTTGATATACTCTCCTGCGGTTGGTTTGAAACGCATTCCACAATATTTACATTCAAAGGTTCCTGCGTCCATGTCAAGCATAGTCGCCACCAGAATCCCTCCGATAATGGCAATCGCCCCTGTTACAATCAGATGAATCCGGAACCATAGCGGCATTTCTAACAAGCCTGACGTCATAATCAAAACGACTCCCGCCATAAAGGTGATCACCATTACGATAACCGACAGTATGATTTTCTTTTTGCTTTCTGATTTTTCTTTTACAAGGTTCATAATATTTTCCTCCGCTTTTTTTTTGTAGTCAGCGTCGGTTAGCTTTTCACCGGAGAATAATTCGTTGAGATTGATTCCAAGAGCGTCACACAAGGGCAACATCAGTGAAACCTCGGGCATACCTTTTCCGCATTCCCACTTGCTCACGGTTTTGTCGCTGATCAACAGCTTATCCGCGAGCTGACGCTGAGTAAGTCCCTGCTGTTTTCTCGTTGACGAAATAAAATTTCCGATTTTGATTTGATTCATAACCGACACCGCCTTTCACGAAGAAATTGTACGATATTAATCCCGAAAAGAACACCCACGAAACGTAGAATTCAGCATTTATCAACATTCTGCATTGGATAGAGTGCTTAATCCTTGGGACGATTTGTCATTTTTCATTACCTAACTTGTGAATCATTATATATTCCTGCTCGTTTTCATCACCTTGATTTAGTTTTTGAGCTAACATATATTATACCTAAAGTTAATCCTTTCTTGCAATAAAGAACAATCTCGGAAAACGGAAGAGAATTTCACCATTCTTTTGCATTTTATAACGCTGTTTCAATTTGATAAATACATCATTAACAAAATCCTCTGCATCAGGTTCAGTAAGCTGTTCAAGATAGGGACGCAGTCCTGTACCTTTGTACCACTCAATGATACTTTCATAGCTTGGCATACGATGGCAGTAGGTCGTTTTCCAGATTTCATAATCACTTGAAATATCTGACAACACGTCAGAATATTCCTCTGTCGTGAGATTATTATACTGTCTTGGAGTGAGTTTATCGCTCCATTTTGCCGTACTTGTAAGCTCGCTAATAATCATATGAACAGGGTGCTCACGCTGCATAGGTATCTGAATAGCAAGAATGCCGTTTGGCTTTAACAATGTCGTCAGTTTCGGTAACAGCTCATGATGATTTGACAGCCACTGTATGCAGGCGTTTGAGAATACGATATCAAACTTTTCGTTTATTTCGTGCAAATCACTATTCACATCGAGATTGATAAACTCAATATCGGGATATAATCCTCTTGCCTTTTCAAGCATTTCATCTGAATTATCCGCACCGATTATCTTGGCGGTTGGAAATATATCCATTAAAACCTTTGTGCTGTTGCCCGGACCGCAGCCTAAATCAAGTATGCTGTTTGGCGCAAATTCTTCAATTCTGTTAGCTAAGTCAATAGCAGGCTGTGTTCTGTCTTTCAAAAACTTTTCGTATTGTATAGGATTCCATTCTGGCATATAGATTACTCCTTTATTCTTCCATAAGCATTTCGGATAACTCCACCCGAAAGAAGATGTTCTTTCATCTTTCTTTGCAAAGATGTGTTTTCGGGAAGAACAGCATAATCGGTTGATTTCGTATTATACAACCATTCAATAAAATCTGTACCAACTTCGCCTTCATCAAATATCTCAAAGCGGTTTTGAAAATTCAGTATATTTGAGCTTTCGTTTAACATTCCTTTGAGCTGACTATCCAAAAGCCAAGAATGGCAACGGTATTCAGCATTTAACAGTTCAGGATAATTTGTAGCGAAAAACTGCCTTGCTCTTGCTAAAGAAGCATCAATCGCAGAAGGCGAAAAATCAGCGTCTGATGGAATATGAATTCCAATGACAATATCCCCGTCAATATGCTTCATTTCATATTCTAACTCACCAATTCTGAACAAGTGAAAGCCTGCTTGACGAATAGTCCACCAGTAGCGGTCAAAATATAGCTTACCTGTCATTTTAAAGGTTTCGTCAATGAAACGGGTATAACATTTCATTGTGGAGAAATAAATATCATCACTTATATCTTTCTCCATATAAATCTCATATTCATCGGCAGACGCTTTTAGCATACAGGCAAGGATTTTGATATTATCAGTGTCCTTGCCGAGAACTATTTGTAGTTCGGATAATGCTTCGGACATCTTTTCGTAATTACGAAACAACTTAAGTTGTTTATCTACAGAACTGAAATCAAAATCATTTGCAAACTCAATGACACTAGATTTGATTTCTGGCTGTAATTGTATTTTATCACATAACGCCTGGATTTTCATTGTCAAACCTCAAACTGCTATCCAATACCGTTTTATCTCTGTTCCGTCAACGACAATCGTATTTTCAAAGACACCGCCGTTTGCCAAAATAGTTTTCTCACTTGCTGTGTTATCAGAATGGCAGGTAATTAAGAGCTTATCTATCCCAAGTCCTTTTGCATTATTGAGATTCAGCCGCAGCATTTCCTTTGCATAACCGTGTCCTCGTTCAGAGGGGCGAACAGTATAACCGCAATGACCGGCCCAGATACCGAGAATTGGGTGATTGATATGGTGGCGTAAATCAATAATACCGACCAGCCGATTATCATTTTTGCGAATAGCAAAATAGGTAGTCGAAGGGACATCAACTCCAGTTTGTCCACAAGTTTCTTCGTTAGTCCTTAGTTGACACCAATGTATCCATTCTTCGGCAGAAGCTGCTTCATCAAGAGATAAACAGCCTGCAAATTGACTTCCGCTATTATTATCATAATCAAATACTTCCTGACGGAATTGCCATACTTGCTCTGTATATTCCATATTTGATTCGATTAATTGTAAGTCACCTTTATTCATTGCCTTCATGTTTATTTACAACGCCTTCTATCATTCCCGTAACAACCTCATTCAACCTAGTGGCGTTATCGGATGTGATAACAGGCTTGCCTGTTTGCGCTTCGATATTTTTCCTCGCATCGCCTGCGATCTTACCGCCGCTTTGCGCCACCTCTCTGTTTTCTTGTAAGCCGTGAGGATTTTTCGATTTGGTAAGTTCTGTTGTGGTCGCTTCGACAAGCATATTCAACGCAAGCTCAAGCGTACTCATATTATCTCGGAGATTTTCTTTTTTCAGACCTTTGAGATTCTTGTACTGGCGTGTTGTCATACCCGACCACGCTTTGGTAACTTCGTCGGTAAGGATAGCGTATTCCTGTCCTTTCTCAACGCCGTGAGCCTGCCACTGATCGGTCAGCTCTTTGCGGGCACGGATAGTTTGCAACCGCTGATTTATCCAATCGGTAGGATAACCTTTCTTTGCGTAGGTTTCCAACGCTCTTTCTATTGTTAATTCGGGATCGATTATTTCCTCTATCCTTTCGCTGCCGACCTGTGCCAACCACATTTTGAACGGCTCGGCTTTTTTAGATGGGATAGATTGAATGATACGGAGAATGCCCTTTGTATCGGCGGCGTTAATCTTTCTGTATTTGCCGTCGGCGGTCATCATCCGAACAGGGGTACAGATTGTACCCCACTTGGAATTCAGCTCAGGATCACGGCTTCTCATCTTTTTTATGTATTGTTTGACATCCTTGCTCTCGGACAACACTTCAACAACATCCGAAACCGAAAAATACCATTCCTCTTTTTCTTCGTCCCAAGCTGTGCGAATAGGTTGATTTTCAAATCTTTTTATGCTATCCACTTATCCCACTCCTGACAATAATCATCTAGTATTTAACCCAAATCCATTCTACCACGAAACCGTCATATTGGCAACCGCATTTTACAGGTCTTAGGGTGTCCCTAACAAGCGTGTTTTTACAGGTAGGAGTAAAAATGCACTGCTTGTAAAGTCGTGACATCATCTCATAGTCGTAATATGTCGAACGATTTTAATTGACAACTAAACTGTCACCGGATATAATTATAACTGTACACAGAATGTACACTCATAACTGAATAATCCATGAGATTAAAGAGCTGCAATAAGCAAAGATTATCTTGCTTACATTATAACAAGCACTTTGAATTATCAAAAGAGGATGGAATAATTTAAAGTCAAGTTATATAAGGCTTCTTATACCAAGGGGATAGTTTACCCTTTTACGTATGAGAACGAGCCTTATTATAACTTGGCTTTTTGTTGTGTATAAATAATTGAAAACCGAACACAAAACAGTCACTATTGTCAGTGACGGAAAGGAAGAACTTATGACTAAAGGACAACTAATTGTTGCTATGACACTGGGCAAAGCCAACCGCGAGGGCTATCCAAAACTGACGGAAAATCATCATTTTTTCGGAAAGCTAAAAACATTTATGGACGGAAAGAATTACTGGATGGGAACAGCAACCGATCTGCTTACTGAGATGAACGATACTAAAACACCACCGAATACTGTGACGAAACTACTCAATAAATTTTCTTTTGAGTTGTATTGCAGTAGCGGTATTGATGTAAGTTTTCGACGAACAAACCGAAGAAGGATCATTGAGCTTTATAACAAAAAGCAGTCTTGATTTCATAATTGTATGACAGATGTGTTGACAGTTATTGTAAATAAATTTACTGCCATGTCACATCTAAACAAGCAGACCATTCGTACTCCCACAGGAGCCGAACGGTACTGCTGAACTTCCGAGATGCGTCTCAGCAAGCATACTGTTTGTATCACAAACAGTTGTTGCTGAGAAATCCCCTCGGAATTTCAGCACTTGTTAGGGACACCCTAAGACCTGTTATGAGAAACCATAATCAAGAAAGGAAGGTGACAAATTATGTACTATGTTGATGACAAAGGCAAAGTCCTTGATATTCAAACGCCGCTTACCGAAGCACTCAACGCAGTCATTGAGGATTACTTCGATATGCTCAGTAAGATGACAGCGGAGCAACGGCTGAACTATTTTAAGTATGAACAGTTCGTTGAACCGTTACGATACACACAGGACATTGACAACACAACCTATGTTGTGCGAACGCACTTCAATCAGAACGCTGACAAAACAATCTTGAAGAAGATTGAAAAGATAGTAGAGAAAGATTCAATTTAGCGCTTTAAAGTATTGAATTTAGCAGTCAGATATGTTATAATATGACTATCCTACAAATACATATCCGACTGTGGAAAGGAGCAAAATGAGTAAACAGTCAGATAAAGACAAAATCACAGTCCTGTACTGCCGACTCTCTCGTGATGACGAGAACGAAGGCGTATCGGGCTCAATCAAAAACCAAACAGAGATTTTACAACAATACGCTGCCGAAAACAGTTTCAAAAATACTCGCCTTTTCATAGACGACGGTTTCTCCGGTACAACCTTTAACCGTCCTGCTTTCAACGAAATTATGAAGCTCGGCGAGGAAGGAAAAATCGCAACACTGATTGTCAAAGACCATTCCCGTCTCGGACGTAACCGATTGGTAGTTGGTTCCTTGTTGGAAGAAGAATTTGACCGAATGGGCATTCGCTACATTGCCATTATGGACAATATCGACACCCAAAACGGAATCAGCGACCTTGTTCCTATGCAGGACTGGTTTAACGAGTGGCACGCAAAGAATACAAGCGACAAGGTGCGTAAGGTATTCAAAAGCAAAGGCGAATCGGGCAAGCCATTGACAAGCAATCCGCCTTTTGGATATATGAAAAGTCCTGATGACAAGTATCAATGGATAATCGACGAGCCTGCGGCTGAAATCGTCAAGCGTATATTCAAGATGTGCGTATCAGGAATGGGACCGTCACAAATTGCCAACAAGCTAAGTGCCGAGAAAGTTCCGACTCCAACGGAATACTGGATTAGCGTAGGCAGAAAGTGCGGTAAGCCGCCGTCCGTTCCGTTTCACTGGTGTCCGGCTATGATAGCGAACATCTTGAAGCGACAAGAGTATTGCGGTGATACCGTCAACTTTCGCAGCACAACCAAATCCTTTAAGAACAAGAAGCGTGTTGACCGTCCAGAAAGCGAATGGGTAATCTTCGAGAACACCCATCCCGCCATAGTGGACCGTGACACATTCAAACTTGTTCAGAAAATCCGAGAAGGCAGGCACCGTCAAACAAGGACGGGCAAAGTCAGTATCTTTTCGGGATTGGTATTCTGTGAAGATTGCGGACAGAAGATGTACTACCAGTCGGGCAAAAAGGAACGGCGAGATCCACCGCACTTTATGTGTTCAAGCTATTCCAAGAACCCCGACACCTGTACCTCGCACTATATCGGCGAGAGAACACTGACAAAACTTGTTCTTGAGAGTATGCGGCGAGTGTTTCTAAATATTCAGGCTTTTGAAAAGGAATTTGTCCGAAAGCCGCTTGAAAGTTACGACGCTGACAAAAAGAAAGAGCTGACAGCAAAACGCCGAGAGCTTGAAAAGGCGAAAAAACGTATCGCTGAAATTGACAAGCTGATACAGCGAATATATGAGGACAATGTTATCGGCAAGATTAGTGATGAACGCTTTGCAACCTTGAGCAACACTTACGAAACCGAGCAGAAGGAGCTAAAAGAAAAGCTCCCCGAAATGGAGAGCTATCTTGAAGCGGAAACAGATAAGACGGTTAATCTGCAAAAATTTGTACAAAGGGTAAAGGCAATTACCGAGCCAACCGAGTTGACAGGTGAACTTGTTCACGAATTCATCGACAAGATTGTTGTATCAGCTGCCCGGTATCTTGACGGCAAGCGGTATCAGATTATCGACATCTACTACAACGGCGTTGGTATCATTAAACCGCTTAACCCCGAAGATATGGAAGCAGGCTTCCAACGCCATATGGCAGAAAAGCAACAGAATCAGAAGAAAACAGCATAAAACCTGAAATATCAAAATCCGGTGGGACACCTTCTTTATGTAGTGTGTCCCACCGGGTGTTGTTCTGCCGAGTACTTCCTCTATACATTCGCGCTTGAACTGTTCAAATTGGTTACGGTCATGGTTTTTGCGCGAGTAAACAGATTTGACAGTATTTAATAGTGCTGCCATTGTACATAATATCATATTTACAAAGATAAATAATACAAAAAGGTTATGTCTCAATTCCGAACTCAAGCGATCAACATTGATCCATAGAGGAATGAGTGACACCAAACACGGAACCAGTCCCCACAACATAAAAATCATATTGATTGAGCTGTCATCTGAGTAATCGGCTCTGTATTGTATTTCCATCAGTTCATTTCTGAGTTCGTCTTGGGGCTTATCCTTGAGGTAATTCATATACTCAGCCTTAACCGCAGAGAGGCTCATATTCCGCCTTACACACTTTGCTTTGACTTCCCTGTTGATGAAGCGATAGAAGGAATTACACTGTTTCATGTATATCATCTCTTTTCAAATTTTTCTTTTAGACTAATAATCCATGGGTCTCGTTTTCATTCAATTATTCCTATATATCCGTTGAATAATAACAGCCCTATTCCATACAGATCTCAACGTTTTTTCCACTAAAGGCTACACCGTATTTAACAATAGTTTCAACACCTCTTTTTCGCATTTCTGTGTCATATCTGCGAACGTTGATTTGATTCAGCGCTTCCTGTGCAAGTAAAGTTAACCTTGATGGTGTGCAATCCTTCTCGTGTTTAAGTTCAAACAAAACTCCGGGGCGCTGTGTATCCTTCGGTTCCAGCTGAATATCAAATCTTCCTTGACCCGATTCTCTGTTTGACGATAAATAGTATTTATCGTCAAACATCGCACAAATACCAAGCAAAAGCCCATGAAAAAACAGCTCTTTTGCGGTATCGTAACAGCTTGCAGATTGCAGCAGAAGATTTCTTAAGTATTTTTGGAGTTTGGCAGTATCGTTCGTATAGACAGCCTCCTGAATACCCGTTGCGGTAGATTGACTGACAAATCCTTCCAACTTCTGCAGAATCTCCTTGTTATATACAGTCTTGATTTCTTTGTTTGGCAGTGATACCTCACATATATAATCTCCGTTAGGTGAAATATCCGCGTTCTCTGCTTTTAAATATCCCGCCACTAGCAAAAAGCTGTAAATTGTAGAAGGATTGTTCTTTATCTGAGGATAGATTACTCCGGTATCGATCAATGCGATAAATCTTTCACCTTGTAATAATCTCTCCAATCTTTCATATATCTCTTCATTTGCGTTTCCAATCACTTCGGAAATGATATCATTGCTGCCGGTTGACTGCCAAAAAGGTCTTGGTTTACAGCGATTGCCAAAGTAATTTATCACCGACCAGGGATTGAAAATCTCCGTGTCCCCAAACCGATAGCCATCGTACCATTCGCTGATTTCATCGAGCTTGTCGGATGAATGATAGTAGTCAGCCATTACCTCGACCTCATTCCGTGTAAAGCCAAAGTATTGACTGTATTTATCATCAATAACAGAATTGGTTACTAAGTTGTTCAGCCCACTGAAAATACTCTCCTTTGCTACACGCAGGATTCCTGTCAAAAATCCATATGCCAGATGGCTGTTATCCTTCAATCCGCCTGAAAACAAATTTCTCATAAAATCAATGACCTGATCATAGAAATTCTTTGAATAGCCCTGCTGGATCGGAACATCATATTCATCTATGATGATAATAACATTTTCGCCATAATGCTTTGACAACATACGCGACAAAACATCAAAAGATCTGGATAAACCAACCTTGTCCAACTTTTGATCAACTGCGTCTTGATAATATCTTTTATCGCTTTCACCGCATTTTTGAGATTCACTCAATTCGTGATGCCTGTCAAACTCGTTTGCGATCGTCGCCTTCAGCATTTCAAAGGTGTCATCCCAATTATCAAACTTGATATCCTTAAAGGAAACATAGATAACGGGAAACTTTCCTTGATAGGAACGGTATTCTTCTCCGCATTTCCATATTTTTTTATCTCGAAAATATATGGATGTATCCTCATCACTATCTAATTCAAAAAACACGCGAAGCATATCCATATTCAGAGTTTTCCCAAAACGTCGCGGACGAGTAAACAATGATACCTTAGGTCTTTCATCAAGAAAGTCTTTTATCAACATTGTCTTATCAATATAGTAATACTGAGTCGATGCAATACGATATTCGGATATTCCAATAGGAAGCGGAAGGAGTATACCGGTCTGCATATTGCTATCAGGGCGACTCTTTCTCCGTTTATCAAGGGGTTTTTCAGCATTAATCGGTATGAGCCATTCTTTATTACCTTTTACTGCACCGAGGATTTCTCCTTTGCGACACAGTTGAGCTACTCGGGTACTTGTAATTCCCCACTTTTCGGCCATTTCTTTTACCGATATCATTTCAGCCATCTCTATCCCTCCCCAGAAGTATGATAGTATTATATCCTTTCTTTTGAAAATATGCAACCAATTTTCAAAAATATAGTTCTGGTTTTCAAAAATATAATTCTTGTTTTCGAAAATATATGCGCTTGATTCGAAAAAATATATCCTTCATTCAATAACATATGCATCTGAATACAAACTTCTGATAATATCTTCTGTTATGACACTTCATTGGAATACAGAATTCGAAAACTACCGGAGATTAAACCATATCCCCTCCTCCTGAATAACTAAAATAATGTATTATCTTTGTCAGCCAAACTAATGCTTTTTCGTTGACTCATGGCTGACCAAAAGAATTTTGCAAAAAAATTGTTCCTATCTTGACAACAGCAGGTGCCATGGCGGCGCCCATGTTGTTCTGGTCGGTGACGGCGTAGTCGGTGATAATGCCGGGACAGGCGGCGCGGATATAGGGCATGTGGGTGTTCGGGATGACCGTCGTGCGGTTCGGGTCGTTACGGATGTCCGGGGAATCGGACAATCGTCGGTGGTTTTCGCTGTCGGCTTCGACAACGCACGCGCCGGAGCCGGTGACCGTCCACTGGGCGGTCGGCGGGCGCTGGGAGCCGTACTCGAGCGGAAATCGGTACTGGCGTTCGGCGGTGCAATAGTGGGACGAGGCGGCGGCGATCGCCCTGACCGCAGCACGACTCTCGACGGCGATCGCCGCCATCATCAGCCCGAGCGCCATGGTAGAGCACGCGCCGTACACGCCCGCATACGGGATACCGAAGCCGCTCATGGCAAAGCTCGAGGCGACGCACTGATTTAAGAGATCGCCGCAGAAGGCGATGTTGATCTCGTCGCGCAGCAGATCGCCCTTTTCCAGCGCGATATTCACCGCGGTGCGCATCAGCTCTATCTCGGCTTTTTCAAAGGTATCGGTCCCCGCGTAGCTGTCGTAGATGATGCGGTCAAAGTCCTCGCGCAGGGGTCCCTGTGCTTCTTTCTTGCCGACGACCGACGCAAAGGCGCTGATCCTCGGCTTTGATTCAAATAATAAGGTTCCGTTACTGTTTTTCATATAAAAACTCCCCTCTGCGTTATTATCCGCAAAGGGGAGCGTTTCATTCATTTTTGATTGACAGCGTTACGGCGCGGGGGTCGAACCGCCTGCATCATCGCTGCCGGAGGAACCGGAATCGGCATCGCCGGATTCAGCGGGTGTGCTGTCGCCGGAGCCGGAATCACTGTTGCTGCCGGAGTCGCTGCTGCTGCCGGAATCGCTGCTGCTGCCGGAATCCGAATTCGTGTTCGTATTGGTGTTGGTATTGGTGTTCGTGTTCGTGTTGGTATTCGAACTCGAATCGGAATCGGACGAACGATCGTCATCGTCATCATCGTCATCGCTGCTGTCGTTGCTGCTCGAGGACGAGGGCGCGACGGTGTAGTAGGTGGAGCTGGGCAGCTTGTCGGAGTCGACCTTCTTGCCGTCCTTATAGAAAGTGCGGGTACCCTCGACGGTATAGCCGGTCGAGAAGTAGTCGGGGTCGGTGAACGAGAGCTTGACGTCGTCGAAGTTCGGGTTCTCCAGACCGTACATCACACAGTTCAGCTCGGTACCGTCCATCCAGCACTCCATGAAGAGCTGGTAGTCGAACGGATTGCTCATCTTGAGGTCGATGTTGCCGTAGTCGATGGTCGCGTCGCGGCCTGCGTCGACATAGGTGGACTTATAATAGTGGCACTCGCGCTCCTCGACGACCATGCCGCAGAGCAGGGTCGCGTTGTAGATGGTGGTGGAGGACTGGCAGATACCGCCGCCGATGCCGGTCTCGCTTCTGCCCTCAACGATGACGCCCGCGGGCAGATAGCCGTTGGACTCGAGGTTCGAGTCGCCGGTGCATTCGTTGAACGACCATGTCTCGCCCGGGTTGATGATCGAGTTGTTGCACGCCTTGAGCGACACGCGCATGTTCTCGTTGCCGTTGGAGTTGTTGGTGGAATCGGTCGAATAGGACGACAGCTTCTTGATATTCTTTCTCAGGAAGTTGACGGTTCGCTTCGGCTCGACGGTGTCGATCTTTGCCTCGACGGTGCCGGCGATCTTGCCGCCGTTGAAAACGCCGTTGATCTTGTTGACCAGATCTGTCTGATCGAGATCCTGACCGACGACCTCCTTCTGGAAGGTGAACATATCGTCGGCGGAGGAATCAAAGGCGGTGACCTTCGCGTCGGTGGGGTCGGCATGGATCTCCTTCGCGAGCTTCTCGGCGATCGACTTGCTGTTCGAGGTATCGACCTTCATGGTGATCTCATAGGACTTCGCCTCTTTGCTCAGGCTCTTTTCCTCGGAGAACGCCTTGATCTGATTGAAGATCTCGTCGGTGTTGAACGTGTATTTGAAATCGTCTTTCGTCAGGTTGAGGGTCTTGTCCCCCGCCTTGACGTCGACCTTGATGCCGGACGCAAGGGATTCCTCGATGCCGGAGAGCGCTTTTCTCGCCTCGTCCATCGTCTTGCCGCCGATGTCGACGCCGTTGACGGTGACGTTCTTCGCGACGATCGTCGAGGAACCGGAGTTCTGGTATGAGAACCATGTAAAGCCGCCCACGCCCGCGAGGATCACGACAAGCACGACCACCAGCGTGATGATCAGCGGCTTCTTGCTCTTCTTGGGCTTTGCCTGAGCCTTGTTGTCGGAGCGCAGCGACGCGCTCCTGCTGATATCGACATATTCTTCGTCAACGACTCTTCTGCGGGTCGGAGCATTCGAAGCGGGCTTCGGCGCGGTTTTCGGAGCGGCTGCAGCCTGATTGCGGCTGCGGGCTTCTTCAAGGATCGAATTTATTTCCATTGTGTTTGACATTTTTTTATCCGCCATACACAAGCCTCCATTACTATCACTGACAGGCTATTTACCTACCATGTCAGTAATAATAATACCCCAGCGTCGAATATTTTAAATTCTGATTAAGAATTATAAATCGAAAATTGTGACGGTATTTTCTGTCTGTACAGGCAGGTTTTATATCTAAAATGAATAAACAAGTCAAAAGGTTCGTTTTGCCGGTCAAAAAAGCAGCGGGAGAACCGTGAAAAAGCGGTTCTCCCGAGAATCATTGATCGAAATATACTTTGAATGAGGTCGTGCCGACGGTGATGATATCGCCCGAGCGCAGTCGGTTCGGGGAAAAGATCTTCATCCCGCCGACATATACGCCGCCCTGATCGGCACACGCGGCGACGGTGAGCGTGCCGTCGTTCTCGGTTATCACGGCGTGGACAGGGAGCATCGCGGGATCCTCAAAGACCAGATCGCAATCCATGTCGGTGCCGACGGTCAGCTCGCGGCTGAGCGGGAATCCAAAATCCGCGTTATAGCACAAGCCCGACAGCACCTCGATATGAAGCGTTGCGCCGCCGACAGCCTCAGCCTTCTTCTTGCGATACAGGACGACGCCGACGATCACGAGGACGATCAGCAGTACGACACAGATCACGGCGGTGACAATGAATGCGGTGCGGTTGCCGTTATCCGCGGCGGCTGTGATGAATCTTTCCATCCTGCCACCCCCCTATCGGATCACGGCGGTGAGGACGGTCAGGTTATCGCTGTCGCTCTTCATCCGCTCGATCACGCGCAAAAGGAGCAGCTCCGCCCACGCCTGTGCGTTGTTGGTTTTACAAAAGTCGAACAGGATCTCCTGATCCTGCAAATGCTCCCAGAAGCCGTCGGAGCAGAGGAGGAAGCCGTCGCCGACCGAGAGCGGGGACGCTTCGCCGAACTCGGGCTTGATCTCGCCCCTGACGCCCAGCGAGCGCAGCAGGCTCGACTGATCCTCGTCGGTCGCGATCTCACGTCGCAGGATCTCGCCCGCACGGTACTTCTTGAAGGCGACCGAATGATCCTCGGTCACCGAGGCGATCTCGCTGCCGTGCAGGTAATACAGGCGGCTGTCGCCCATATGCGCCCATGCCGCGTGATCGCCGTCGATCCTCAGAACGACAGCGGTGCTTTTCATTTGGTTTCCCTGTGACGATTGACGGTCGAGGATCGCGCGATTCGCGTCCTCAAAGCGCTGAGCGAGCCACTCGCGGCTGTCAAAATCGCCGTCCGGCGGCTGTGCGAGGAACGCGTCGACAGCGGTCTTTGAGGCGACGTCGCCGCCCTGATGACCGCCCAGCCCGTCGGCAACGACAGCGACCGCACCGTCGGTCGTATGGACAAAACCCATGCTGTCCTCGTTATGCTCTCTCCCACCGCGGGAGGTATAGGAATAGATGTCGATCATAAGCTTCTCCGTTGGGTCACGCTTCACAGCGTATGACTAAAGCCGTGTAGTTGTCCTGATGGCGCCTGCCTGCGGCGACGATCGCCTCGTGCAGCATGCGGCACATCTCACGGGGAGTCGCGGCGCTCAGGCACTCTCTGAGCAGCTCCTCGCCGAGGACGCCGCCGACGCCGTCGGAGCAGATCAGAATCACGTCGCCGTCAAGGAGCGGGATGGGCTTCAGGACATAGTCGATGTCCCTGAGCTGAGGCATGCCGAGATAGCCGGTCAGCGCCGCTTTCTCGGGATTGTTCTCGGCGGCGGTGCGATCCATCGTGCCGTCGCGCACTGCCATCAAACACAGGCGGGTATACATATTCTGCTTGCGGTTAAGGTGATAGATGCTGTCGCCGCGCTTCAAGATCAGGTAGCTGTCGCCGACGCTCGCGTAGTACAGCCCCTCGCGGTAGAAAACACAGGCGATGCCGGTGCTGCCGCCCTGGGCGCCGAGGGTCGCGAAGATCTCGTCGTTCGCGCGAACCATGCTGTCACAAAGCCCCGAGGGGATATCGGCGGTGACGTCGAGGTTCTCGAAGTCCGCCTTGATGCGCGCGATCGCCGCTTCGCTGGCGAGTTTGCCGTCACGCATGCCGCCCATACCGTCGGCGACGACGGCGAGCAGTCCGCGCTCGCGCATCAGCGTCACATCGGAGATGTTCGCGAACGCGAAGGAATCCTCCTGGCGGGCGCGGGTACCGGTCTGCTGGAGCTGAGCGCCGTGGTAGCTCAGATAATGCGGGATCGGCTCTTCGGTTGTATAAGCGCGCGGCGTTGTGAGGAGCGCCGCCTTGTTCTTGCTCATCGTGTTCAGCCTTTCAAGGCTCCGCGTCCGCGTGGGCGATCGAAAGCGGAGAGTGGTGACAGCAACCTATATATAATTGATTATATTATACAAAAACCGGCGACTCCTGTCAAATCAAGTCAGAAAAAGATTGTGACGAAACGTCACAATGCAGACTGTAGAAAAACCTGTTGATCAGAAAAACAAAATAACAAATTCGGATAGATAAGGAAACAAATGCGTTATCATCGACGTAGGGGCGGATGCCCTCATCCGCCCGCAGGTAGAAACGTTTCAACCCTATCTGCGGTTTCAGATTACATCAACGCCCGTCATTCTGCGGCGGGAGCATTCCTCAGCCGGAGACGGCTCCCCTCTGTCATCCTTTGGATGACACCTCCCCTTAGGGGAGATCACCCCCGCCCTACGGTTTCGGATGTTATCAACGCTCGTCATTCTCGGGACGATGTGGGCATCGTCCCCTACGAACCATCCTCATATCTGATACTTTTTCGACAAACTGGATTGTGACGAAACGTCACAATGATAATTATGTGTATGAATTCCCGAAAGGTTCCAAAACTGTAATCAAGTATTAAAGGATTTTTCATTTACTACGGCGCCGATTGAGATTATAATATATTCTGATTAGGAATAATTATTCAGAATAACGACTTGGGAGGTGAGAAAATGCTGCAGATCAAAGGAATCAGAAAAGTCTACAAAACCGGTAATCTGGTTCAAGAAGCGCTCAAAGGCGTTTCGCTGAGCCTGAGAGATAACGAATTCGTCGCGATACTCGGGCCGAGCGGCTCGGGCAAGACCACCCTGCTGAACATCATCGGCGGACTGGATCGCTATGACGAGGGCGATCTGATCATCAACGGCATTTCCACCAAAAAATACTCCGACCGCGACTGGGACTCCTACCGCAACCACACGGTGGGCTTCGTGTTCCAGAGCTACAACCTCATCCCCCATCAGACGATACTCAAAAACGTCGAGCTGGCGCTGACCATCAGCGGCATTTCCTCGAAGGAACGCACCCGACGCGCCACCGAGGCGCTCGAGAAGGTGGGACTCAGCGAGCATATCCACAAGCGCCCGTCCCAGATGTCGGGCGGTCAGATGCAGCGCGTCGCCATCGCACGCGCACTGGTCAACGACCCCGATATCCTGCTCGCAGACGAGCCGACCGGCGCGCTGGACTCCGAAACCAGCCTGCAGGTCATGGATCTCTTGAAGGAGGTCGCCCGCGACCGTCTTGTCGTCATGGTCACCCACAACCCCGAGCTTGCCGAGACCTACGCGACGCGCATCGTCAATTTAAAGGACGGCGAGATCACCTCCGACACCGACCCCTATACCCCGAAAACCGGCGAGGGCGTCCACAAGAACATGGGCAAAGCCTCGATGTCATTCTTCACGGCGCTTGCGCTCTCGTTCAACAACCTGCGCACCAAGAAGGCACGCACCATTCTCGTCGCCTTCGCGGGATCCATCGGCATCATCGGCATCGCGATGATCCTGTCGATGTCCCACGGTGCGAACCAATATATCCACAACATGCAGGAGGAAAGCCTGCAGACCTATCCGCTGACCATCAGCGACACGAACTTCGACCTGATGTCGATGAGAACGGGCAACACCGGCTCCGACAGCTCCGCCGACGACGGCGAAAAGGACGAATCAAAGGACGTCACCGAGATCCGTATGGTATCGGCGCTGCTCGGCGGTATCAAGAAAAACGACCTCAAATCCCTGCGCGAATACTTCGAAAGCAAGGACTGTGACATCTACGACTATGTCCAGTCTCTTGAATACGGCTACAAGATCACGCCCCAGATCTACAAGGAATTCGACGGCGAGTACCGTCAGGTCAATCCCGACAAGACCATCAACGCGATGGGCTTAAGCAGTGAGGAGAACCTGCTCACGGGAATGGTGTCGAGCTTTTCCACCACCAACACATTCAACGCGCTGCCCGCCGAGCCGAAGCTCTACACCGACAGCTACGCACTGAAAAGCGGCAAGTGGCCGGAGAAATACGATGAATGTGTCGTCGTCCTCATGCGCAACGGCCGCGTCCCCGATATCATCCTCTACGACCTCGGGCTGAAGGACCCGACCGAGCTTGACAAGCTTTTGCAGGCGTATCAGGAGGGCACGACCACCGAGGTCAACGACAAGCCGCTGAGCTTCAACTATGAGGACTTCCTCGGCATCGAGTTCAAGCTCCTGCCCGCCACCGAGTACTACACCTATGACAAGGAAAACAAGGTCTGGACGAACCGCTCCGAGGACAACAAGTACATGAAGAAGGTACTTGACAAGGCGGACACCATCCGCGTCGTCGGCGTTGTCGAGCCGAGCGAAGACAGCATGTCCGCGATCCTGCCCCTGAGCATCTGCTATCACAGCTCGTTGACCGACCGACTGATCGCAACGGCCGGTCAGACCGAGATCGTCAAGCAGCAGGTCGCCGACCCGAAAACCGACGTCTTTACCGGCAAGAAATTCGGCTCAAAGGACAAGAACCAGAACGTCGATTTCTCGAGCTTCTTCTCGGTCGATCAGAAAGCCATCGACAAGGCGCTCAACTTCGATATGTCCGACCTCAAGCTCCCCGACATGGATCTGAGCAGTCTCGACTTCTCGTCCATCGACCTCGAGTCCGCGCTGTCGGGCATGGATCTCTCGAACAGCTTCCCGCAGCTCTCACAGGACGATATCAAGGAGCTGTTCAAATCCGTCAACTTCACCATCACCGCCGACAGCATGAAGTCTCTTTTCGAAGAGCTTCTGAGGGGCTACACCGACTATTCAAAGAACGACGCGCGTTCCGATCTTGAGAACATCCCCGACGCGCTCTCGGCATATATCACCTCACAGGACGCGCGGCAGATCCTCTTCGACACGCTCAAAGAGATCATCGCCGAGAAAAGCAAGGACATGATCACCGCCGAGGATATCGCCGCGATCATCGAAAAGGTCCTTGAGGGCTATCCGCAATACCTGCTCGATCATGAGCTGTCCGAAACGATCCAATATCTGCATCTCGCCGACTATCTGCGCGACGAGAACACCCGCGCGACCATCGAGGAGAGCATCGCGCCGCTGCGCGAGAAGCTCGGCAACCTGGTCAAACAGGAGGACGTCACCCGCGTCACCAAGGCGCTCATCGACGGCTATGAGCCGTTCGCCGATGAAAACAAGCTCCCGACCGTGGCGTCGCTGATGAAATCCTTTGCCGAATACCTCGCCACCGACAAGGCAAAGGCACTGATCACCGGCGCGGTGAGCGACGCCGTCGACACCTCGGCGATGGAGAACACCATCGCGCGTTACACCGACCTGATGTCCGCTCAGATCAGCGGGATCGTCCGGGAGATGATGGGCGCGGTATCGTCACAGATCTCCTATGCGCTCGAGAGCAGCATGGCGAGCCTGATGGGCGGGCTGTCGACCGACCTGATGAGCGGCTTTGACTTCGATATCAAGAGCCTCTCGAATATGATCAAATTCAACATGTCCGCGCAGGAGATGAAGGATCTGATGACCTCGCTGTTGTCCGGCGCCGAAAGCACCTATGACTCGAACCTCAGAAAGCTCAGCTATGCGGATATCAACAAGCCCACCGACATCACCATCTATCCGATGGACTATGAGAGCAAGAACCATATCAAGGAGCTGATCGAGGGCTACAACACCCGCGCGAAAGAAGCGGGCGACGACGAAAGGGTCATCGAGTACACGGACCTTGTCGACACGCTCATGGGTACCGTCACCACCATCATCAATGTCATCAGCTATTTGCTGATCGCGTTCGTCGCGATCTCGCTGGTGGTATCGTCCATTATGATCGGCGTCATCACCTATATCAGCGTTCTCGAACGCCGCAAGGAGATCGGAATCCTGCGCGCGATCGGCGCGTCCAAGCACAACGTTTCCTCGGTATTCAACGCCGAGACCTTCATCATCGGTCTTTTGGCAGGCGTCATCGGCATCGTCATCACCGAGATACTGATCATCCCGACCAACTTGCTCATCCACTCGGTGTCGGGTCAGCAGAACATCAACGCGATCCTGCCGCCCGAGGCGGCGTTCATCCTGATTGGACTGAGCGTCGTGCTGACCCTGATCGGCGGCATTATCCCCTCGCGCAAGGCGGCAAAATCCGACCCTGTCACCGCGCTGAGGTCTGAATAATCATCTGAATTAACAATGTCATTCACGGAGGCAAAGACATGATCAAAGTAATCGACAAAGAGGCGCTGTCCTCGGACAGGATCCATCAGCTCAAAGGCAAGATCTATATCCCCGAGGGCACGGCGAAGGGACTGTTCCACGTTGTCCACGGCATGACCGAATATATCGGGCGCTATGACGGCTTCATGCGCGCGATGGCTGAGGAGGGCTACATCGTCTTCGGCTACGACCACCTCGGTCACGGCAAGACCGCCTCAAACGACAGCGAGCTGGGCTTCATCGCCCACGAGAACGGCTGGCAGCGGCTCGTAGACGACGTATTCGTCTTCGGCAACACCATCAAAAAGGCGATGGGCGACGATCTGCCGTTCATCCTCATGGGTCACAGCATGGGTTCGTTCATCGTTCGTCTCACCGCGGCACAGTACAACCACTATGACAAGCTGATCGTCATGGGTACGGGCGGTCCGAATCCCGCCGGCGTCGTCGGCATCAAGCTCGCCCGTAGTATCAAAAAGCGCAAGGGTGAGCGTCACATCTCGGGCTTCATGTACAAGATGGCGTTCGGCGCATATAACAAGCCCTTCAAGGACGAAAACGACCCCTACGCGTGGCTGTCCGTCAACCGCGAGAACCGCGACAAATACCGCGTGGACAAATACTGCACGTTCCTGTTCACCGTGTCGGCGATGGAGGATCTTGTCCGGCTCAACGTCGGCTGCAACACCAAGGACTGGTTCGCTGATATCGACAAAGAGAAGCCCATCCTGCTGGTATCCGGCTCGATGGATCCCGTCGGCGAATACGGCAAGGGCGTCGCCAAGGTATATGACTCACTCAAGGCGCAGGGCGCGAACGTTCAAATGAAGCTCTATGACGGCTGCCGTCACGAGATCCTCAACGACGACTGCCGCGACGAGGTCGTCGCGGACATCAAGCGCTTTTGTGCAAGCGGAAAGATCTGAAAAAGATACATAGAACACAGGGCTGTCGCAGTCAAGCGACAGCCTGCTTTTTTGCCGGAGAAGACCTGTGAGAATGAGGAATTAGGAGTTAGGAATTAGGAATTATGGGAAACGCTGACGCGTTTTGGAATATATGTACCTCATCGTAGGGGCGACCACCGGTCGTCCGCAGAATGACGGGCGTTGATGATATATGCAACCGCAGATAGGAATGATATGTTTCTACCGGCGGACGACCAATGGTCGTCCCTACGTCGATGTTGGAATAACGGTCAATAACGCAGATAGAAATGAAACGTCCCTGCCGGCGGTACGTCATAAATGCTGTACCCTATGTCAAACGGTATTCTCTCGGCGGGAACCTCGATTTTTGCAACGCTCCTATCGTCGGAAGACCACCCCGCCCTGCGAATAATCAAACAAAAAATCCCGAAGCGTCGTGCTTCGGGATTTTGTTTATCCGATATGGAATCACAGACCTAACATGCTCAGGCTCTCGTAAGCGTTCATCGCAGCCGAGGCGCTCACGCTGCCGCCGGCATTCATCTGACAGATCAGGAAGAACATCCATGTCGTCAGGATGGTACCCAGCATCACAAAAGCAGTGATAACGAGGTTACGCAGGAAGACGTTCTTGGTCTCACCGCACTCCTTGAGGGTGTTGGAAACGCCGATGACGACATAGTAAGCCATCGCTGTGCCGACGAACGCGACCGTCAGCCATGAGGTCGCCAGAGAGAGCAGCGCGCCGAGGAACAGCCACAGCGCGACCGGCATCGAGTGGATACCGAACTCGATCAGACCGTCCATGAAGGCTTCGGCGGGCTTCTTCTTGATGAGGATCAGCGAAGCGAAGAAGCGGAAGCATACATACAGGCAGGCGGTGAACACGGTGATGATCAGCGCGCCGAGCAGTACAAAGCCGAACTTGAACGGAGCAGACGCCGCAAAGGTGCCGGCGAACATGCCCAGACCGTTGTGATAATGGAAGGTCGAATCGCACATTCTCGCAAAGTAGCAGATGCCGAGAATGAGGTTGACAAAGAACAGGATGCAGATAAACATCACGGACAGCAGCCAATCCTTGCTCTTCTTCGCAGTACCGAGAAGCGTTTCGCTGCCCGTCCAGTAGTTCTTGAATACCAGCGGGATGTTCTTGAGAGTCTTGACGAATTTGCCCTGAGAAGCGGGTTTCGGGGGCTGAGCCGCATAGTTCGGATACGCCTGAGGAGCAACCGGCTGAGCCGCCGCGGGCTGGGGTACAACGGGACGCTGGGGCTGAGGAGCCGCGGGCCGGGGCTGGGGAGCCTGAGCAGCGGTACGCTCGGTGTCGGCAACCTGCTGACGCTGAGACTGACAGTTACAGACCTCGTTGTCCTCGAGAGGTCTGCCGCAAATCTGACAGAATTTCATAGGATTACCTCCAAATATTATTTGAATGTGGTTTCATAACGCAGGGTTATAATTCCATAAACGAAAGTATTATAGCACAGTTCCCGATGGTTGGCAAGGATTGTATCAGAATTGTAGAAATTTGGAAGATCGGCGTATTCTCGAAAAAGGCGGTCGGCTCTCACGCGCGGCACTCGATCACCGCACAGGTCACGTTGTCCTTCGCGCCGCGTGCCACGGCGATATCCACCAGCGCGCACGCCTTGTCGGGGACGTCGGTCATGAGTACCTCAGACAGCTCCGCGTCGTTCATCATGCGGTACAGCCCGTCGGTACACAACAGCAGCCTGTCGCCCTTTTTCAGCCTGATCGGCTCATAGCGCTCCGCTTTCGCGGCGGACGCCGGCTCGATGCCGAGGAACGCCGTGAGCTTGTGACTGTCGGGACTGCGCTCTGCCTGCTCGCGGGTATAGATACCCTCGCGCACCATATCCATCGCGACGGTGTGGTCGCTCGTAACAAGATACAGCCTGCCCCCGGAGAAAAGATACAGGCGGCTGTCGCCCAGCGAATAGGCGTAGAGCGTTCCGCGGTTGATGATCGCCATCGCGAAGGTCGAGGCGCCGCGCCTGCCGTCATAGTTGTAAAGCTTCCTGAGGATATAGGCGCTCGACTCGCTGACATAGCGGTTGACGAGCCGGTCACGGTCGGACGGGCTTTTTGTATAGCTGTTATACAGCCACGTCGCATACTCGGCGGCGATCCGTGACGCCGCCACGCCTGCCGTCGCGCCGCCTGTGCCGTCGAATACCGCGCATAACAGCGGCTCTCCCATCCCTGAGCCGCGCAGACTGCGCCGCGTGCCGTGCTCCAAGCCGACGATCGCGTTGACGGTGAAGTTATCCTCGTTGACGTCGCGCACCTTTCCCTCGTGGGTCGAAGCGCTCAGATCGTAGCTGTCGGGGACGCTTTCCTTGTCGGGGAGTCCCTCGGGCGTGAGGGTGGTGTGTCGGTAAATACTCATAACGGTCTTCCCTGTCTATCCTGCATGATGGTGTCAGTTGCCGGAGGCGTCTTTAAAGCTCGCTTCAAGATCGGTTCCCGCGACATAGCACAGCGTATCGCGATAGACGATCTCATAATACTTCTCGTCGCTGAGATAGCCGACGACGGTGACCTCCTCGTTCACGGAGAGCGTGACCGAGGTGGAGCCCATGCTGGGGTTATAATAGATATTCACGGGAGCGGTACAGACCATGGGTCTCAGATACTCCTCGTCATAGTTGAAATCGGGTTCGATGGTCCTCGAGAAGAACTTCGACAGCACATAGCCGGTGTAGAAATTGTAGCGCACCTTGTAATACTCGCCCTCGCGGTCGAGGATCTTGACGGTCGCGCCGGAGGGGATCTCGAGATAGTAGCTCGAGGTGCGGGAGGGGTTCTTGTGGAGAAGAACGCTTGTCCTCGCGAAGTTGTAGTAGGTGTCGTCCTCCTCGGTCGGGGCTTCGGTCGGCGGGTCGGTGGGAGCCTCGGTCGGGCGCTCGTCGGGGATCAGCAGGGTGACGCGCGTGCCGGACTTCACCATGGAGCCTGACTCGGGGATCTGCTTGACGACATAGTTCTGGGTCATGTCGCTCTCTATGGTATCGACGTCCCACGAGAGTCCCGCCGCCTCCAGCTCATCCTTCGCCTCGATGAGCTTCTTGCCGGTGACGTCGGGGATGCTGATCAGCGGCGCTTCGGTGGGAGCCGAGGTCGGCGCTTCGGTCGCGACGGTGGGAGCCGAGGTAGGCTCGGTCTTGCCGGAGCCGAAAAGCTTGTCGCCGAACACGAACAACAGCACGATGCCGATGATCAGAAGCACCGCGACAACGGAGATGATCGCGATCGGAGCTGCCATGGACTTCTTTTTCTGCGGCTCGGGCTGATAGCGGGTGTGTTGTGTCTGTGTACGGCTGTCGGGTTGATTCGACGCTCCGGTATAGCCGTCGGAGTAGGTATGATTATGCGGATCGGGGGTATAGACCCTGTCCTTATAAACGCCGTCGACTGCATGGGACACGAGGACGGTGCCGTCGGCGGGAGCGATATTCACGCGACCGCCCGAGCGCGCCTTGGTGACAAGCTCGATCAGCTCGGTCATGTTCTGACAGCGGTTCTCGCTGAACACCGCCAACCCGTACATCAGCACGTTCTCGAGCGCGGGCGAAATCTTCACGCCCAGCTTTGACGGCGGGACAAGCCCGTCCTCGTGGATGCGGTCGAGTCCGTCCTCGGGGACGTTGCCGGTGATACAGCGATAGATGGTCGCGCACATGCCGTAGACGTCCGTCCACGGTCCTTGGTGACCGTTCTTGCGGTACTGCTCCTCGGGGGCGTAGCCCTGCTTGAGCATGATGGACATTTCCTTCTCTTCGTTGGTAAAATAGCGCGCCGAGCCGAAGTCCGTCAGCCTGAGGGTGCCGTCCTTGAGATACATGATATTATCGGGGCTGATATCGCGGTGGATGATGCCCGCCGCGTTGATCTTCTCGAGCGAACGCATCACCGGAAGCATCAGGTCGAACGCCTTGTCCACCGGCAGAACGCCGTAGGTGTTCAGGTACTTGTTCAGGTCGATGCCGTCGAGGTACTCCATGATGATATAGGCAGTGCCGTTGGCTTCGAAGTAGTCGCGCACGTCGACGATACCCTTTTCGCTGGAGAACTTCGCGACGTTGCGGGCTTCAAAGAGGAAGCGCTCCTTGCCCTTCTCGAAGAACTCGCGCTGGCGGTCGGAGCCGACGGTGACGGTGCTTTCCTTGTAGCTGTTGCGGTTCGAGTAGCCCGAGGGGTAGAATTCCTTGATCGCGACGCGCACGTCGAGGGTGGTGTCGCGACCGATGTAGGTGATACCGAAGCCGCCCTCGCCGATCGCACAGCCGACGAGATATTTGCGGGAGAGTACCGTACCCGGGCGCAGGTGGTGGGACGCCACAGCGCCGTCGTTGGACCGGTGACAGACGGGACAGATCTCGTCGCTGCCCTTGTTATTCATGCAGTGATAACAGTACATATCGTCCTCCATATCAGATCATATATGAACGTACTCGCATTGTCGGGATAACGGACACGGCTGCATTTTGCTGAAAAGTCTGTTACCCCATCATAATCCAGAATATATTATACCATCCGACAAAAAACGTGTCAATATGGATAGTTGGTAGTTAGTGGACAGTGGACAGTGGTCAGTGGTCAGTGGTCAGTGATTAGTGAGGAGTGAGGAGTTAGGAGTGAGGTGTGAGGAGTTCTTTGTAGGGGAGGGGCTTGCTCCTCCCCTACAACTG
>JAFSRK010000039.1 GCA_017446165.1 Ruminococcus sp. | reverse complement strand
GGTCGTCCGCCGGCAGGAGCGTTTCGTTCCTATCTATGGTTAAGCAACCGAGAATAATTCCGAACCCGGTTTTGACGGGCAGATTTTTGCCCGCTCTTTGTTGAAATCCTCGCGAACCCGTCAGGGTTCGCTGTGGTTTTGCCGCGATCGAACAAAAATCTGCTCCGGCAAAACTCCTTCGGACTGAAAATGAGCAAGATTTCGAGCAATTCTCGGTGCAGAAAGTGCAGGCAGGCTGGCGCCTGCCAAGATTGATAAGCCGAGAATTGCCGAAATATTGCCATTTACAGCGGGTTCGGATTTATTCTCGGTTGCTTACGGATTGCACAACTCGCAGGGCTTATATCCCGCCTTGATCGCTTCTTCGCGGGTGTCGAACGGCACCTTGTTCTTTTCATTCATCATTTCCACACCCTGGCATTTTGCATAGTGGAACACACCGCTGTTTTTGTTGCCGATATAGTTCAGCGCGTCGCCCGCGTTTTTCTTCTCGGTATCCGTGCCGTAGGTCGGGAGCTGAGTCGATCCCCTTTCTGTTGAAAAGCTCAGATGCTTGCCGTCGGTCGAAGCGACGATCGTCCCCATGGTGTCGGTGCGCAGTATGTTACATCCCATCAGGGTCAGCTTCTTCACGGTTCCGGGGTGAGGATGACCGTAGTCGTTGTCCTTGCCGCAGGAGATGATCGCGTAGAAGGGGTTGACCGCTTTGAGGAACGGCGCTGTGGAGGAGGTCGACGAGCCGTGGTGACCGCATTTCAAGACATCCGCGCTGAGATCCATGCCCGAACCCAGCATCTCCTTCTCGCTTTCCTTTTCGGCGTCGCCTGTCAAGAGGAACCGGATGTCGCCGCACTGTACCATCATGACGACCGAGTAATTGTTGTAGCCTTCATAGTTGTCGCCCAAGGGCGCGAGGATGGTGAACTTCGCCTCACCGAAGCGGTAGCTTTTGCCGGGTACGGCGTCGATGTAGTTGACGTCGTTGTCGTCGACCGCCTTGAGCAGCTTTTTCCATGTAGAGGTGTCCTGATCGGTCTCGACCGTGATGAAGCTTTCGGTGTCGATCCCGTCCAGCACCGTCCTCAGCCCGCCGATGTGATCGGTGTGAGGATGGGTGGCGACCATGTATTTCAGGCGGTCGGCACAGCACCGGTTGATATAATCGAGAACGGTTTCGCCGTATTCTTTTTCACCCGCGTCGACGAGGACAAATTCACCTTTGGATTCGAGCAGGATGCTGTCGCCCTGACCGACGTCGATGAAATGCACGCGCAGCTTCACCTCGTCTAGGACGATGTCGAGTTTAAGCGGCAAGAAACTGTCACAGCTCGAGAGCGTGATCACCATCACTAGCGCGAGAATCAGACTGAGAAGTTTTTTCATCTGTATCATTCCTTTGTATCTAATATACAATATCAGAGTGGTTTATGCAAGCTGAATTCAGCAAAATTTGACTATTTTATATAAGTGTGGTATAATAACCGTGTAAACTCGGTTATTATACCGATTTTATATTGCCCGCCCAGTTTGTCGCTTTGCGACAACGGTCGATGGCTGATTATACCATGTCGCAAAGTATATCATTATTTGTAAGATAGGGAGTAAGCTTATGGCGGCGAATTATAAGGGCAGATATGAGATCATCACAGCGGATGACAACCTTCCCGGCAAGGTCACGCTGTACTCAAAGCCCGGCAAGGAATGTTTCACCAACAAGCACTGGCACAAGAATCTGGAGATCGACTACATCATCCGCGGACGCATGTGGACGAACCTCTGCGGCGTAGACAGGGACCTGTACGACGGCGACTATATCCTGATCAACTCCGAGTCCGTCCACCAGACCTGCGGCAAGGAGCCTGACGAGCCGGTGAAGTATCTGGTCGTGCTGTTTTCCTACAGCTATATCAAGTCCTATTTTCCCGACTTCGAAAAGTACGAATTCGATGTGAATATCAACGAACAGGCGCGTGCGCGTATCCGCGATCTCCTCAAGGCGATCGTCTTTGAGGTCGAGAATCCGGGCGAGTTCTCGCGGCTGAAGATCGCGCTCGCGATGAACCAGATCATGGTCTATCTCTTCACCAAATGCCGCAAAAGACGCGAGATCGACGTCGCCTCTCAGCCCGCCGATGATGAACCCGAGTACATCACCAAGGCGATCGACTTCATCAAGGATAACTACCGCGAGAGGATCACCCTCGAGGATATCTCGTCGTTCGTCGGACTGACGCCGACCTACTTCTCGCGCTACTTCAAGGCGACTACCCAGAAGACCTTCAAGAGCTATCTGAACATGGTGCGGCTGGAGAACACGCTCGTCGATATTCAGCAGAACGGCATGAGTGAGACCCGCGCCTCGCTCGAGAACGGCTTCCCGAGCGTCAAGGCGTTCATCGCCGTGTTCAAGAGCGTCTACGGCTGTGCGCCGAGCGAGTATGTCAAGACCTATCAGGAGGAGGCTCCGATCTCCGAGATACAAAAGCTGTAAGGGCGCAGGGACGATGGTGACGATGGTTTTACCGTCCCCGGGGGTCGATATATTGATCGTCCTGATTGTCCCCCGAGCAAAAGAATCATCTGCTTTCTCAAAGGTTGCGTAGCGATATGCAACCTTTTTTGTTTTCGCCACTTAGGTGGAGCGGATGAACCTATCCGTAGGGATGACTGTTGATCACACAGATAGGGATGAAACAAGCCTTCCCCTCGGGGAAATTCCCCTGTCAGGGGAAATGGGCAAAGCCCAAAAGGGTTGCCGTTCCTGCAAGGAAAAGGTGTCACCGCAGGT
>JAFSRK010000038.1 GCA_017446165.1 Ruminococcus sp. | reverse complement strand
GTAGATACCTCCCGTGTCGGCTACGTCAGTGCATAGGGGTTGTTGGACCCTGAAGTGGCAGGTTTACTGCAAGTTGAGTGGTACCGCGGATGTGATTTTCACACTCGTCTCAATGTATGAGACGGGTGCTTTTTTTGTTTCAGTGAACAGTTATCAGTGAACAGTGTTCAGTTTCGGGAGGACTTCGTCCTCACCTGAATACTTTTTTCTGACCACTGACCACTTGTTGAATAGGGAATGCTCATTATATTTTCCTATAGTTTGGGAGGAATCATTATGTCAGTTGTTGAGAACGATAAGCTGTTGGAGGTAGCGCGCAGAATTCGCGAGATGCGTGAGATCTCGGGCTTCAGCATCGACGAGATGGCAGAAAAAACCGAGGTGACCCGTGAGGAGTACCTCGCCTATGAAGAGGGCAGGGAGGACTTTCCTTTCACCTTCATCCACAAGTGCGCTTTGGCGTTCGGACTCGGCATCACCGATATCCTCGAGGGTGAGTCCGCCCGACTGAGCAGCTACACCGTTACCCGCCGCGGCGGCGGTCGCCAGACCGCAGAGGAGGAGGGCATCTCCATCGTGAACGTCGCTCCGATGTTCAAGAACAAGATCGCCGAGCCGTATTTCTGTCAGTATGACTATGACGACGCACTCCAGAACAAGCCCATCCACCTGACAAAGCACAACGGTCAGGAATTTGACTTCATCCTCTCGGGCAAGATGAAGATCCAGATCGGCGACAATTTCGAGGTACTCGGCAAGGGCGACAGCATCTACTACAATTCCTCGACCCCTCACGGCATGATCGCCGTCGACGGCGAGGATTGCAAGTTCATCGCGATCATCCTGCCCGGCGAGAAAGAGACTCAGGAGGTCGACGACGAGCTGATGCGCGCGCATATCGCCCGCAAGCCGCTGATCTCAGAGCAGTTCGTCAAGACCATCGAGGATGAGAACGGCTGCCTCAAGGCGATCAGCTTCAAGAATGAAGATAAGTTCAACTTTGCGTTCGACTGTGTTGATGCGATCGCCAATAATACTCCCGACAAGCTCGCGATGCTCCATATCGACAAGAACAAGCTTACCCGCACCTTTACCTTCAACGACATGAAGCGCCGCTCGAACCAGACGGCGAACTACTTCAAGTCGCTGGGTATCAAGAAGGGCGACCGCGTGATGCTCGTCCTCAAGCGTCACTACCAGTTCTGGTTCTCGATGCTCGCTTTGCACAAGCTCGGCGCGATCGCGATCCCCGCGACCAACCAGCTGCTCGCACATGACTTTGAATATCGCTTCCAGTCCGCGGGCGTTTCTGCGATCGTTGCGACTGCCGACGGCGCCGTTGCCGACGCGGTCGACGAGGCGCAGAAGACCTCTCCGACTCTGACCACTAAGATCCTTGTCGGCGGTCAGCGCATGGGCTGGCATGACTTCGACAGCGAGTTCGAGCTATTCTCCACCCACTATTATCGCACTGTCGATACCCCCTGCGGCGACGACACCATGGTCATGTTCTTCACTTCCGGCACGACAGGTTATCCGAAGATCGCCGAGCATAGCTACAAGTACGCGCTCGGTCACTATGTCACCGCGAAATACTGGCACGGCGTCGATCCCGACGGACTGCACTTCACCATCTCCGACACCGGCTGGGGCAAGGCGCTGTGGGGCAAGCTCTACGGTCAGTGGCTCTCCGAAGGAGCGGTGTTCACCTATGACTTCTATCGCTGCCATGCCGAGGATATCCTGCCGATGTTCGCGAAGCACCACATCACGACCTTCTGTGCGCCGCCTACTATGCTGCGCATGATGATCAAGGAAGACATCAGTAAGTACGATCTCTCGAGCATTGTCCATATGACCACCGCGGGTGAAGCCCTGAATCCCGAGGTCTATCGCCAATTCAAGAAGGCGACCGGTCTGAGGATCATGGAGGGCTTCGGTCAGACCGAGACCACCCTGACCATCGGCAACCTCTTCGGCACCGCGCCGAAGATCGGCTCCATGGGCAAGCCCATCCCCGGCTATGACATCGACATCGTTGATCCCGACGGCAAGCCTGTTCCCGACGGCGAACCCGGCGAGATCGTCATTCGCACCGACAAGCGCATCCCCTGCGGCTTGTTCAAGGGCTATTATAATAACGAAGAAGCGACCAAGGCGGCATGGCATGACGGCATGTATCACACCGGCGATACCGCATGGCGCGATGAGGACGGCTACTTCTGGTATGTCGGACGCGTCGACGACGTTATCAAGTCCTCCGGCTACCGCATCGGACCGTTCGAGATCGAGTCCGTCATCATGGAGCTGCCGTACGTCCTCGAATGCGGCGTATCCGCCGAACCCGACGAGGTGCGCGGTCAGGTCGTCAAGGCTTCCATCGTCCTCGTCAAGGGTACCGAAGGCACCGACGCGCTGAAGAAGGAGATCCAGGATTACGTCAAACATCACACCGCTCCGTATAAATATCCGAGGATCGTTGTCTTCCGCGACAGCCTGCCCAAGACCATCAGCGGCAAGATCCAGAGAAACAAGCTATGAGTTCGGCTCCCTTGGGTAAAGGGAGCTCCCGCGTCAGCGGGTGAGGGATTGTATGATCTGAGCGCAGCGACCAACCGATTATGGATTGTTACTCGCTTTGCTCGAACAGTTTTGCAATCCCTTCGCTTCGCATAGCTCAGCACCTCCCTTTACCAAAGGGAGGCAGAACAACTTTCCTGTTGACAAATACCAAAGATTGTGATAACATAATGAGCGATAAAGGCTGTGACGAAGAGGGCTCGGTCTGTCATCTCTCAGAGAAGGAGCGGTTGGTGCAAGCTCCCGTGATGATTTCCGTGTTTGTAGCTTCTGAGCCGGGGAGAAGAAAGCCGATCATGGTCGGTGACTAGACCTCCTCCGTGATGACTGCGTGAATGTCTGGGGGTTGATGGACCCTGAGAGTGGTATGACTGCGATAGCAGCATGCAATTTGAGTGGTACCGCGGATGTGAATTTCACACTCGTCTCAAAGTTATTGCTTTGGGACGAGTGTTTTAATTTGAGTGAATAGTTGCGGGCGGATGCTGTCCGTTCCCGATTGCTGTTATTATCGCTTGTTCCGAGTATTTCAGTAACTTGAAAGTAGGGAAGAATATGGAAAAAATTACCGCTTTGGACGCCAAGATCAAGGAGATGGCGCAGCGTATCCGAGAGCTAAGAGAGCTTGAGGGGCGCACGATCGCCGAGATGGCGACCTTCACCGACGTTTCCGAGGACGAATACATCGCCTGTGAATCCGGCGAACAGGATCTGAACTTCGCGTTCATCTATCGCTGCGCACAGGTACTCAACGTCAACGTCACCGATATCATCGAGGGCTTCTCGCCGAACCTGAAATCCTACACCGTTACCCGTCGAGGCGGGGGACAGAAGGTGAGTCAGGCACACGGCATGACCTACTATAACCTCGCTTACGCGTTTCAAAATCGTATTGCCGAGCCGCTGTACGTCAAGAGCAAGTTCAACCCGAACGCCGACGAGAACAAGATCGAGCTGACGACCCACGCGGGTCAGGAGATCGACCTCGTCGTCGACGGTCAGCTGATGGTACAGGTCGGCGAGCATAAAGAGGTCTTAGGCCCCGGCGACTCTATCTACTTTGACTCCGACAAGCCCCACGGCATGATCGCTGTCGGCGGACAGGACTGCACCTTCTATGCCATCGTCCTCAATCCTACCGGCGAGCCGATCCCCGAGCTGGAACCCGGCAAGCAGATCCAGGACAACAGCATCATCACCACCGATGATAAGGAGAAGGAACGCGAGTACAACAAGTTCGTCGAGTTCGAGACCAACGAAAAGGGTACTCCCACCAAGATCACCTTCAAGAACGAGGATAAGTTCAATTTTGCTTTCGATGTGATCGACGCGATCTCTTATCGCGAGCCGAACAAGCTCGCCATGCTGCACATCTCGCAGGATAAGACCGAGCGCCGCTTCACCTTCACCGATATCCGCCACAAGTCCAGCCAGTGCGCGAATTACTTCAAGTCGCTCGGTATTCGCCGCGGAGACCGCGTGATGCTTGTCCTCAAGCGTCACTACCAGTTCTGGTTCGCCCTGATGGGTCTGCACAAGCTCGGCGCGATCGCGATCCCCGCAACCAACCAGCTCCAGAGCCACGACTTCGAGTACCGCTTCAAGTCCGCCGGCGTCTGTGCGATCCTCTGTACCGCTGACGGAGATACCGCGGCTGAGGTCGATATCGCCGCCGAGAAGTTCCCCCAGATCCAAAAGATCATCGTGAACGGCAAACGCGACGGTTGGCGTGACTTCGATGAGGAATACACCCTGTTCTCCTCACACTTTGAGAGAAAGCCCGACAGTCCCTGCGGCAACGACCCGATGCTGATGTACTTCACCTCCGGCACCTCGGGTTATCCGAAGATCGCCGCCCACTGTCACAAGCTGGCTCTCGGGCATTTCCAGACCGCGAAATTCTGGCACAGCGTCGACCCCGACGGTCTGCACTTCACCATCTCCGATACCGGTTGGGCGAAGGCGGCATGGGGCAAGATCTACGGTCAGTGGCTGTGTGAATCCGCGATTTTCGTCTATGACTTCGATCGCTTCGACGCCGCCGACATCCTGCCGATGTTCGCGAAGTACAAGATTACGACCTTCTGTGCGCCGCCTACGATGCTGCGCATGATGATCAAGCAGGATATCTCCCAATACGATTTCAGTTCCGTCAAGCGTATGACCACCGCCGGCGAAGCGCTGAACCCCGAGGTCTACCGCCAATTCGAGAAGCTCACCGGACTCCAGATCATGGAGGGCTTCGGTCAGACCGAGACCGCCGTTATCATCTGCAACATGGTCGGCGCGCCGCACAAGATCGGCTCCCTCGGACGTCCTTCTCCGATCTATGATATCCACCTGATCGACAAGGACGGTAACGAGGTCCCCGACGGCGAACCCGGAGAGGTCGTCATCGACATCAGCAAGGGGCTGCCCTGCGGACTCGCGCTGTACTACTACAACGACGTCGAGGCGACCCGCAAGACTTGGCGCAACGGCTACTACCACACCGGCGACCTTGCATGGCGCGATGAGGACGGCTTCTACTACTATGTCGGTCGTGTCGACGATGTTATCAAGTCGTCCGGTTACCGCATCGGACCGTTCGAGATCGAGTCCGTCATCATGGAGCTGCCCTACGTTCTCGAGTGCGGTGTTTCCGCCGCTCCCGACGAGGTGCGCGGTCAGGTCGTCAAGGCGTCGATCGTCCTCGTACCCGGTACCGAAGGCACCGATGAACTGAAGAAAGAGATCCAAAATTACGTCAAGACGCATACCGCACCGTATAAATACCCGCGTATCGTCGTCTTCAAGGACAGCCTGCCCAAGACCACCAGCGGCAAGATCCAGCGTAATTTGCTGTAATTCGGAGTACGGTGAATGGATAACGGTGATGGTTTATCGCTCTGCTCGAGCAACTCTGGCAGGAATTCAAAACGCGAAGCGTTTCCCTTAACCGTTAACTGTTATCCGTTAATCGTTATCCACTCGTAACGGAGACCCAAAATGAAATACAAACGTTTGACTATTTTATGCGGGCATTACGGCTCGGGCAAGACGAATATCGCCGTCAACATGGCGTATGACCTGCGCTCACAGCGCGAGAATGTCGCCGTTGCCGACCTCGACATCGTCAACCCGTACTTCCGTACCAAGGACAGCCAGCAGGACTTTGAAGAACGCGGTATCCGTCTGATATGCTCACAGTTCGCGTCCTCCAACGTCGATCTGCCGTCCATGCCTGCGGACTTATATTCCATCACCGACGACAAGAGCCTGTCCGTCATCCTCGATATCGGCGGCGACGACCGCGGCGCCTATGCGCTCGGACGTCTGCGCGACGCGATTCTCGCCGAGGGTGACTATGACATGTACATGGTCGTCAACAAATACCGTCCCTTGACCCCCGACGCACAGAGTACGCTCGAGGTGATGGGGGAGATCGAGGCAGCCTGCGGCATTCCGTTCACGGGGATCATCAACAATTCCAACATCGCCCGTGAAACCACCGCCGCCGACGTTCTCGATTCGGTCGCATACGCCGAGGAGGTAGGAAAGCTCAGCGGACTTCCCGTCGTCTGCACCACCGTCATGGAGGAGCTGTACGATCAGCTCTCCGATAAGATCAGCCCACTTTTGAGCCTGACTTTACAGGCAAAATTGATATAAACGAAGGGGATATGAATATGGCTAAGCTAACGTTCAAAACCGACAACTGCAAAGGTTGTTCGCTGTGTGTGTATGCATGCCCCAAAGGCATCCTGCAGATCGCCACAGACAAGATCAACAAGAAGGGTCATCACCCCGCCGAGTGCATCGACATGGAGAAGTGCATCGGCTGCGCATCCTGTGCGATGATGTGTCCGGATTGTATCATCAAGGTAGAAAGGTAGTGAAGATATGTCAGACAAGATTTTGATGAAAGGTAACGAGGCGATCGCCGAGGCCGCGATCATCGCCGGCTGCCGTCATTACTTCGGCTATCCGATCACGCCTCAGACAGAGATCGCCGCTTACATGGCGAAGAAAATGCCCAAGATCGGCGGTACATTCCTCCAGGCGGAGTCTGAGATCGCCGCGATCAATATGGTCTACGGCGTTGCCTCCGCAGGCAAGCGCGTCATGACCTCCTCGTCCTCTCCGGGCGTATCCCTGAAGGGCGAAGGCTTATCATACCTCGCGGGTTCCGACCTGCCCTCTCTGATCGTCAACGTCCAGCGCGGCGGCCCCGGACTCGGCGGCATCCAGCCCTCCCAGTCGGACTACTTCCAGTCCACCCGCGGCGGCGGTCACGGCGACTATCACATGATCGTCCTCGCTCCCGCTTCCGTCCAGGAGATGGCAGAGCTGACCGTCAAGGGCTTTGAGCTTGCGGATACCTACCGCATGACCTCCATGATCCTCGCCGACGGTACGATGGGTCAGATGATGGAGCCTGTGTCCCTTGACCTCGACGTCAAGCCCGCTCCCGAGAAGCCCTGGGCTACCACCGGTACTCAGATGGCGCGTGAGCATAACATCGTCAACTCTCTGTCGCTGGTTCCCGAGGAACTCGAGGAGCTGAACTTCAAGCGCTATGATCGCTATAAGGTCATCGAAGAAAAGGAAACCATGTTCGAGGAGTACATGGTCGAGGATGCCGATATAGTCCTCGCCGCATTCGGTATTGCCGCCCGCGTTTCCAAGAACGCTGTCGACGAAGCCCGCAAGATGGGCATCAAGGCGGGTCTGATCCGTCCGATCACCCTCTGGCCGTTCCCGAAGGCTCCCTTCAAGGCTGCCGCCGAGCATGCCAAGGCGTTCATCTCTGTCGAGCTGAACATGGGTCAGATGATCGAGGACGTCATGCTCGCGACCGAGTCTAAGCGTCCCGTAACCCTCTGCAACCGTGCCGGCGGTATGATCCCCGACCCGAAGCAGGTTCTGAATTCTATTATCGAAGTGAACGGAGGTATTCAGTAATGGCTGTTGTATTTGACAAACCTCATGCTTTGATTGACGTCCCGCTGCACTACTGCCCCGGCTGTACCCACGGTATCGTTCACCGTCTGGTCGCCGAGGTCATCGACGAGCTGGGCATCGAGGGCAAGACCATCGGCATCGCGCCGGTCGGCTGCTCCGTTATGGCATATAACTATTTCAACTGCGACATGATCGAGGCGGCTCACGGTCGCGCTCCGGCTGTCGCAACCGGCGTCAAGCGCGCTGATCCCGAGAACCACATCGTGTTCACCTATCAGGGTGACGGCGACCTCGCCTCCATCGGTATGGCTGAGACCGTTCACGCCGCTGCGCGTAACGAGAACATCACCGTTATCTTTATCAACAACGCGATCTACGGCATGACCGGCGGTCAGATGGCTCCGACCTCTCTGGTCGGTCAGGTCACCCAGACCTCTCCCTACGGCAGAGATCCCAAGGCGTGCGGTTATCCGATCAAGGTGTGTGAGATGCTCTCTGAGCTTGTCGGTCCCGAGTACCTCGAACGCGTTACCGTCAACAGCGTCAAGAATATCCGCACCGCGAAGAAGGCGATCAAAAAGGCGTTCCAGAACCAGATCGACGGCAAAGGCTTCTCTCTGGTCGAGGTTGTTTCTTCCTGTCCGACCAACTGGGGCATGACCCCGAAGCAGGCGCTCGACTGGATCGAGAGCGATATGCTGCCCTACTATCCGCTGGGCGTTTACAAGGATCGCTCCGCAGAGCAGAAGGAGGCTGAGTGATATGGCAACAAAGAATATGCTTTTCTCAGGCTTCGGCGGTCAGGGTATTCTTTTCGCCGGAAAATTCATCGCATATAAGGGTCTGATCGAAGATAAGCAGGTCAGCTGGCTGCCCTCCTACGGTCCCGAGATGCGCGGCGGTACAGCTTCCTGTTCCGTCATCGTTTCCGATACGCCCGTTGGTTCTCCGATCGTATCCAACCCCGATATCCTCGTCGCCATGAACCTGCCGTCCCTCGATCGTTTTGAGGACGCAGTCGTTCCCGGCGGTATGATCATCGCCGATTCTACCCTGATCGAGCGCAAGGTCAAGCGCGACGACGTTACCGTTTTCTATGTTCCCGCAACTCAGATGGCGTCCGACAACAAGCTCGGCAACCTCGCCAACATGATCATTGTCGGCAAGCTCTTAAAAGAGATCGGCGACTATACCGAGGACGGCTTGAACGCCGCTCTCGACAAGGTTATTTCCGCACGCCACGCCGATATGAAAGAGGTCAACCTCAAGGCGATCAAGCTCGGCGCCGAGTATTGATTCGGCTGATTTATTTCACCCGTAGGAGACGATGCCCACAGCGTCCCGTGGGCGAGTCAAGTCCCGCCCCTACATTATCAGATATAGGAGGAAACCAATCATGGATATCAAAGTTACGTTAAATCCGAATCCTGCCGAAAAGCCCGATGCTTCATCTCTCGGCTTCGGCAAGATCTTCACCGATCATATGTTTATGTGGTCTTGGAACAGCGAGAAGGGCTGGCACAATGCGCGCATCGTGCCGTTCGGCAGACTGTCCATCCATCCCGCATCCACCGTTCTGCACTACGGCTCCGAGATCTTTGAGGGTCTCAAGGCATACCGCCGCGCTGACGGCAAGGTACAGCTGTTCAGACCCATCGAGAACATCCGCCGCATGAACAATTCTGCAGAGCGTCTTTGCCTGCCCCAGATGCCCGAGGAGGACTTCATGCAGGCATTAAAAGAGTTCGTCAAGCTGGAAGAGGACTGGACTCCGTCCGCTCCCGGAACCTCTCTGTATCTCAGACCGTTCATGTTCGGTAACGACGAGAGCCTCGGCGTTCACGCTGTTCACAACGCAGAGTTCATCATCATCGCTTCACCTGTCGGCTCCTACTACAAGGAGGGCATCAACCCCGTCAAGATCATGATCGAGGATCAGGATGTCCGCGCTGTCCGTGGCGGTACCGGCTACGCGAAGTGCGGCGGTAACTACGCTGCCTCCAACCGTGCCGGCGAGCGCGCCGAGCAGCAGGGCTACAGCCAGGTTCTGTGGCTCGACGGCGTTGAGCGCAAGTACATCGAGGAAGTCGGTGCGATGAACGTTATGTTCAAGATAGGCGGCACCGTCGTCACCCCGATGCTGTCCGGTTCCATCCTGCCCGGCGTTACCCGCAAGTCGATCATCGACGTTCTCAAGAAGGAAGGCTATGCTGTTGAGGAACGCCTCCTGTCCGTCGACGAGCTGGCTGCGGCTATGGCTGACGGCACTCTCGAAGAGGCTTGGGGCTGCGGTACGGCTGCTGTCGTATCTCCGATCGGCGAGCTGTGCTATCAGGGCAAGAAGTACACCGTCAACAACGGTGAGATCGGCGCTCTGACCCAGCATCTCTACGACACCCTGACCGGTATCCAGTGGGGCAAGCTCGAGGATACCTTCGGCTGGACTGTCGAGATTTAATACTAATTTCAAATAAAACCCTATAACATCTATTGCGTTAAATTCCGCATAGCTGCGTTGTCGATCTTGACAGGCGCCAGCCTGCCTGCGATCTCCGCCTTGCTCTGCGAAATTTTCCGCAAATATCTTGTTTAAGCG
>JAFSRK010000037.1 GCA_017446165.1 Ruminococcus sp. | reverse complement strand
CGAGGGTGTCGGCTATCTGACCTTCAATGCGCTCAGTGAGATTCCTTTCATCCGTCATGCCTTTTCGACAAAGATCGGTGAAGGGACAAAGACCGTCCATCCGATGGACATGAGCTTTGACCATGACGACCGTGAAGCTGTGACCGCGAATTATCGGATGCTGTGCAAAGCGGCAGGCTTTGATTATCCGTCGTTGGTAGCCTCCTCCCAGGATCATCACACCTTTGTTCGTGTTTGTACCTCAGCGGAAAAGGGCGTCGGCATCTATCGCGATAAGGATATCCAAAGCGTCGACGCGCTTGTGACCGACGAACCGGGCTTGACTCTTTGCACCTATTATGCCGACTGCACGCCGATCTTCTTTGTTGATACCGTGACCCATGCGATCGGGCTTGCTCACGCCGGATGGCGCGGCACCGTCGGAAGAATCGCCGAAGAAGTGCTGAAAACGATGCATAAGAGCTTCGGTACCGAACCGGAAGACGTCGTCTGTGCGATCGGTCCGAATATCGGTGTGTGCTGTTACGAGGTCGATCAACCCTGTGCCGATCAGTTTTATGCGCTGGGATTGGACAGCGAGAAGTTCGTTTTCCCGAAAGCGGGTGACAAGTACATGGTCGATATGCTCGAATGTAACAAGCAGATCCTCGAGAAAGCCGGCGTCAGACCCGAGAACATCACCGTCAGTGATGTCTGCACGAAGTGCAACAGCGACATCCTTTGGAGCCACCGCGCGACCAAGGGCGATCGGGGAACCATGTGCGCCATGCTGCGCATCAATCCTGCCTAGGGTAAAGTGAGATGTCGTCGCAAGCCGACTGAGAAATGACACCGGTGATCAAACAAAATGAGAAACAGATTTATAATAAAAAGCCTCCGTCGGAAGGCTTTTTTCATTTAATATTCAACTTTTCGTGGTCGGCAAACCAAACCTGATCCACCGTGAATTCCCGACCGTTCAGCGCTTCAAGATTCCCCGCGGGAGTAGAAAATGAGAATCTCAGCTTGTAGGAATACAACGCTTGTCGCTTCATATGATACTTTGCGTTGAGCTTTTTGTCGCCGTATTTTTCATCGCCGAGCAGCGGATGCCCGATGTGCGCCATGTGCGCGCGGATCTGGTGTGTTCTGCCGGTATGCAGCAGCACTTCGCAAAGCGACAGGGCAGACCCTCTGTCCAAAACGGTATACTCCGTGATGATCTCTTTCATGCCGTCACGCGGCTGATCATATACCTTGACGGTGTTGGTATCCTCATTCTTGATCAGATAGCCTTTGAGAACATCATGATCCTTCTTAGGTACACCCTTCACAGCGCACAGATAATACTTTTCGATCTCTCTGTCGCGAATCTTTTGGTTCATCACCCTCAGCGCCTCGGCGTTCTTCGCCGCGATCACGATCCCACCGGTGTTGCGGTCGATGCGGTTGCACAGCGCGGGTGCGAACGATCCTTCTTTTTCGGGATCATATTCGCCTTTTTCGTAGAGATAGCGCATCACCCTGAGATTCAGCGTATCGCTGTCGTATCGGCTGTCCTGATGGGCGATCACGCCGACCTTTTTGTCAAGCAACAGGATGTTATCATCCTCATAGATGATCGAAAGCTCCTTACCGGCTTTGAGAAAATCATATCTTTTCTTTTCCTCAAAGAATTCGTCCCTGATATAAAACGTCAGCACATCGCCTTCGTTAAGAAATACTTCGGGCTGTACTTTTTTGCCGTTGAGCTTGATATATTTGGTTCTCAGATATTTGTACATCAGCGACTTCGGCATCGTCTTGAAACGCTTTGACAGAAACTTGTCCAGCCGCTGACCCGCGTCGTTTTTACCGACGGTCAGAGTTCTCATAGAATCACCGCTTTGATTATACCAGTTTCAAGCGCCGAATTCAATATCTCTGTCACAACCTGCGCTCATCCGCGTAGTATATAAAGGGTGATGAAGATGAGAAGATGTAAATCCTGTATGGCTCCGATCGCGTTCGGAGCGGGACTGATCACAGCGGCGATCCTGCCGACCAAGGCGGTGTGCGTGATCGCGGCGATCGTTCTGATCATCACCTGTCTGACGATGAGGAGGTAATTTGATGAAAGTCGTCGTATTGGATCATCCGAAGTTCCTCTCGTTCTTTCTGAGGAAGATCTACGGGATCAAGAAGATCAAGGATAAGGAAAACGCCTGAGAAGTACATAACGTCTGCGGCTCCCTCGTTAGAGGGAGCCGCCGTTGTTCGTGCGATTATCATAGGGGAGGGGCTTGCTCCTCCCGAAACACTTCCGAAAACTGTCATTTTCCGCGAAGCAAATCAATTTACCTGTTATGACAGGTCATCGGAATACTAAACAGCCACAGGGGAAGCCGTGCATGTAGTACGGCTTCCCCTTTTTTGCGATGTTCACTTTGTCAATCTGAGTATCTGACCGGGATAGATGATATTGGGATTTTCCAGCCGATTGAGGTTGAGCAGGTCATCCAGCTCCAATCCGTAGCGGTCGGCGATCGACACCACCGTGTCACCGGGTCTCACCACATAATAGCGCGGCGCTCCGATGTCCTTTCCGGGGATGATCAGCTCCTGACCGGGATAGATCGTGTAAGGATGACTCAGTCCGTTGGCTTCTGCGATCGCTTTGACCGAGCTGCCGAAGAACTGTGCGATCGCATAGAGCGTGTTGCCCGGTCTGACGGTATAAGTAATCGTATCCATAGGGAACTCCTTTCAAACATTCGGTAATACATATTATGTTGCCGCGTGAAAAATGGTACTGTAAAAAATGCCGAAAAACCTGCCAAAAATTCTATATCTAAGATTCAATATAATTCATTAAAAGAATTAAACACAACCCATATCTGTGGTATGATACAAAGAGAATATTATGTAGTTTTAAGAGGTATTGAAATTGTTCAGAAAAAGATTGCTTTCGCTGATCCTGACCATTATCTGTATTTTGTCGCTGTGTGCAACGCCGATCCTTGCCGCACAGGACGCCCAGCAGGAGACTGATGCCACTGTGAAACCTACCGTAAAACCGACCCAAAAGCCGACCGAACCGCCCCTGACTCCCGAGACCTACGGCTATGCCAAGTACGCCGAGCTACTCGATCAGACCGTCTATGACGGCGAACTGGGCGCGATCTATACCCCCGATTACACGATCTTTCGTGTATGGGCGCCGACCGCAACTGCGGTGAAGGTCTGCATCTATAAGACCGGCTCCGATGAAGAAGCGGGCGCTCAGACGCTCTACAGTACGCCGATGAACTTTGCGAAGAAGAACGGCGGCTGGTACCTGACCTTGAAGGGCGACTACAAGAACATGTACTACACCTATCAGGTGACCGTGAACGGCGAGACCCACGAGGTCGTCGATCCTTACGCCAAGGCTGTCGGCGTCAACGGCAACCGCGGCATGATCGTCGATCTTGCCGAAACCAATCCCAAGGGCTGGGCAAAGGACAAGTTCACCCGTGTGTTTCGCGCGACCGACGCGGTTGTCTGGGAAGTCTCCGTTCGTGATTTTTCGGCGGCTGAGTCCTCCGGCGTGTCGGAAGCGAACCGCGGAAAGTTCCTCGCGTTCACCGAAGGCACGACCTTGAACGGCAAAGAGGGCGATATCGCCACCTGTGTCAATTATCTCAAACAGCTCGGCGTCAACTATGTCCAGATCAATCCCTTCTATGACTTCGCATCTGTTGATGAGGCTGATACCGAGTCCGAGCAGTATAACTGGGGCTATGATCCCAAGAACTACAACGTTCCCGAGGGGTCCTATTCTTCCAACCCCTATGACGGCAGAGTCCGCATCAAGGAGTGCAAGCAGATGATCCAGGCGCTCCATCAGGCGGGCATCGGCGTCATCATGGACGTTGTCTATAACCACACTTACGAATCCCAGAACTCCTTCTTTAATCAGATCGTACCCGATTATTACTATCGAATCAACGAGAACGGCAATTGGTCCAACGGTTCCGGCTGCGGCAACGATATCGCGACCGAGCGATACATGGTCAGCCGTTTCATCCGTGATTCGGTCACCTATTGGGCGAAGGAATACCACATCGACGGTTTCCGCTTTGACCTGATGGGTTTGATGGATGTTGACACAATGAATTCCATCCGTGCTTCGCTCGATACGCTGCCTGCGGGCAACCGTATTCTGATGTACGGCGAGGCATGGAACATGGATACCGCCTGTGCTGCGGATGTGATGCTTGCGAATCAGGATAATGTCAGCATGCTGTCTGAGCGCATCGGCGCTTTCAACGACTCCGGTCGTGACGCGATCAAAGGCTCGACCTTCAATGCGCGTGAGGGCGGCTTCGTACAGGATGGCTCGTCCAAGGCGGGCATCCGCGGTATGATCGACGGCGACGCTACCGGTTGGGCGAGTGTTCCGAACCAGGTCGTCAATTACGCTTCGTGTCATGATAACCTGACCCTTTATGATAAGCTTACCCAGACCGAGTACAACGGCGAAGGCTTTCTTGACCGTCACGAAGACCTCGTCAAGATGAATAAGCTCTCCGCTGCCATCGTGATGATGACGCGTGGTATGCCGTTCATGCTCGCCGGTGAAGAGATGGCGCGCACCAAACAGGGTGACGAGAATTCCTACAAATCCTCTGTCGAGATCAATCGCATCGACTGGGATCGTCTCAAGGAGTTCACCTCTCTGTATGATTACTATCAGGGATTGATCAAGCTCCGTAAATCACTCAACGCGATCAAGGATTCCGACGGCGCCACCGAGGTCGAGTACCTCGACACCGAAGGCGGCGAGTGTCTGGCTTATTCTGCAACGATGCAGGGCGAGCCGATCGTGATCTCTGCATTCAACGGCAGCCGCAGCGACAGCTCCACCGTATTTCTGCCTGACGGCAAATGGGTTATGCTTGCCGACGGCGAGCGTGCCGGTCTCACTTCTCTCGGCATCTATACTGGAAAAGTAGAGATTCCCTTCTGCTCAGCGGCAATTCTCGTGAATGCCTCCGGTTACAAGGTGATCGGTGAGGATTCCAATGAGGTCACAGTCTACGCACGGTTCGTTGACACCAAGAACAAAACGACCGTATATGAAGAAAAATATACCGGCAAGGCGGGGGAGAAGTACAAGATCTCCACACCGGACGATCTGCTTTTCCGTTACAATATCACCGATACCAAAACCGCGATGAGCGGCACCTTTGATGAATTCAAGGTCGTCGCCATCGAATGTGAGAAGTACGACGGCAATTTCTCGACTGTCACCTTCCGCTATCTCAACGATTTCGACGAACCGATCTCCAACGCTGTCGTGATCTCCAACCGCGTCGGTCAGCAATATTATTCCCAGCCGCTTCCGGCGATCGCAGGTTATGTTCTTGATCTTGACAGGCTTCCCGAGAACGGTGCAGGCGTCTATACCGACGATGCGATCGAGGTCGTCTATCGTTACAAGCCTGCTGATTCTATCAAAGCGGAGAACATCGATCCCACATATAATTGCCGTGCCAACGTTATCTACATGGGCAGCGACGGTAAGATTCTTGACAAAAAAACCTATCTCGGTGTCGACGGCGATCTTCTCGAGGTCTCAAAGCTCGAGTTCGACGGCTATACCTACCACGGCGTATCCGATAACTACGCGTCTTTCTCACCGGTCGAAGCGAACGTCATTGTCAATTATGAGAAGAAGAAGGTCGATATCGTTCCGTTCATTGTTATCGGCGCTGTCGTTGTGATGATCGGTGTGGTACTTGTGCTGAGCCTTGCGGGAAAAGGAAAGCGCAAGAAGATGGATTCGATCGCTATCGACGATTAACCAGTGATCAACCGGCTTGTCCGGTGATATATTCGTAATCATTTTTTGATGATACAATAAGGAGGTAAATCTATGAAACTCACAAAAAGGCTCATTTCTGTTGTTCTGACCTTTGCGCTTGTTGTGACCATGTTCTCGGTGGCGATCATTTCGACTTCCGCTGCCGCCAACCCTTACAGCGAAGCTGCGATGGCTCTTGACGCAGAATACGCCTACGACGGCGAACTCGGTGCGCTCTATACGCCCGAAGCAACCACCTTCAAGGTATGGGCGCCGCTGGCTACCGAAGTAAAGCTCAACCGCTATGCTACCGGTAACGACAGCGAGAAGGGCGCTGCGAACCTCGGTTCCGTTTCCATGGAAAAGCTGATGGACGGAGCAAAGTGGACCGGCGTTTGGACCGCTACCGTAGAAGGCAACATCGTCAACACCTACTACACCTACTCCATCACCAACCCCGCTCACATCACCGGCGGTGATCCTGTTACCCACGAGACACAGGACGTCTATTCCAAGGCGGTAGGCGTCAATGGCGACCGTTCCATGGTCGTCGACCTCAAGGCGACCGATCCTAAGGGTTGGGACACCGACAAGCACGTTTTCACCGATTCTCAGGCTGACGCGATCATCTGGGAGGTTCAGGTCAAGGACTTCTCCTGGGCTGAGAACTCCGGTATGTCCGAAGCGAACCGCGGCAAGTTCCTGGCGTTCACCGAGAAGGGTACCACGCTCAACAACGAGGGCGTTATCTCCACCGGTATCGACTATCTAAAGGAACTCGGCGTAACTCACGTTCAGATCAATCCCTTCTATGATTTTGCGACCATCAACGAGATGGGCGATCCCGACCAGTTCAACTGGGGCTATGATCCGAAAAACTACGGCGTTCCCGAAGGTTCCTATTCTTCGAACCCCTACGACGGCAACGTGCGTATCAACGAGTGTAAGCAGATGATCCAGGCTCTCCACGAGGCGGGCATCGGCGTCGTCATGGACGTTGTTTACAACCACACTTATTCCATCGACGGCAGCTTCACCTACTCCGTTCCCGAGTATTACTATCGTTTAGCTGCCAACGGCACCTACTCCAACCAGTCCGGTTGCGGTAACGACACCGCTTCCGAGCGCGCGATGTACCGCAAGTACATGCGCGAGATGCTTCAGTACTGGACCAACGAATACCACATCGACGGTTTCCGCTTCGACCTCATGGGCGTTCATGACGGCGAGACCATGAACCTGATCCGTGACGATATGGACGCGATTGATCCGCGCATCCTGATGTACGGCGAAGGCTGGGCAGGCTCTACCGTCAACGATCCCGTGACCTGCTCCGGTACCGAGACCTACTTGTGTACCCAGAAGAACGCAGTCGACAAGATCTCCGAGCGCATCGGCTTCTTTAACGACCAGATCCGCGACGGTATCAAGGCTGGCGTTTTCGAGGGTACTGCCGCTAAGGGCTTCGTCAACGGTAACATGACCTATGCGAAGAACATCTCCTACGGCGTAGCCGCTAACACCTTCGGTCACGGCACATGGACCGCAAGGAATCCCCAGCAGTGCGTCACCTACGCATCCTGCCATGATAACATGACCATGTACGATAAGCTGGTTGCCGCCGCATACGGCACCTCCGCTGATTATCGCGCACGTTATGCCGACGTCATCAGACAGAACAAGCTCGCTGCTGCAATCGTCAGCTCCTGCCAGGGCATCGACTTCATCCTTGCAGGCGAGGAGATGGGTCGTTCAAAGGACGGCGACGAGAACTCCTACAAGTCTGCTGCGACCCTCAACATGATCGACTGGTCGCTGCTCAAGACTAACGCCGATCTCGTATCCTACTACAAGGGTATGTTCGAGCTGAGAAAGGCATTTTCTCCGTTCACCGCCGACAAGGTCGATGCTGATGACGACACCTATCAGATTAACCGCACCACCTCTGTATCGGCATACGGCTACACCATCGGCTACACCGTCGACAATACCACCCCCGGCGAGTGGAGCAAGATCGCCGTCATCTATAACGGCAAGAATGAACCCGCATCCTTCAAGATGTCCAACAAGGCGGATACCACTATCTCCGACGATACCGAGTGGGTCATCGTTGCAAACGATCAGGCTGCCGGCGTTTCGAAGCTCGGCGAGTGCAAGGGTCTGACCTTCTCTGATATCCCCGCAAACTCCGTCATCATCGCTGTTGAGAAGGAAAGCTTTGAGAAGTGCGCTCTCGAGAGCAGCTATTCCAAGCTCACCGTCAAGAGCGTTTACAAGGAGACCGGCGACGTTCTCGGTTCCAAGACCCTGCTCGGTAAGCCCGGCGAGGGTTACTCGGTATCCGCCGACACTGCTATTCCGATCCAGTATGAGCTTTCCGGCGTTGTCGGCGACGAGACCGGCAAGTTTGCTGCGAACGACACTGTTCTGACCTATGAGTACGAGGACTTCGTTCCCGATTCCTTCACCGCTCCCAAGGGCGACGTTGATGACGATACCTATATCACCATCATGGACGCCACCAAGGTTCAGCGCTGGGTTGCAGAGCTCGATCAGCTCGATGCAGAGCATATCAAGCGCGGCGACTATGACTATTCCGGCGAGACCAATATTCTCGATGCGACCAAGCTCCAGAGATTCATCGCCGAGCTGCCCGTCAGCGTTTGCACCATTACCACCGAATACATCGGTACCCGCAACGACAAGGAAGTCAAGCTCACTCTCCAGCCTGCTGTTACTCAGGTACGTCTGGGCAGCACCTACACCACCGAGCCGGCTTCTGTCGCTTACTACAAGCTCGACGAGACTCCTGCTAACGCTACCGGCATCGCGACCGGCGACGTCAAGGTCACCTATCACTACACCTACACCGTCGATACCGCGACCCTGCACATCAAGCACAGCGGTTCCGAGACATGGAATCCGTACCTGTGGGGTTGGTCTTACAACGGCTCCGATCCGATCAACGCTTACGAGAGCTGGCCGGGTCTGCTGCTGAACACTCAGGATGAAGATGGCTGGTACACCACATCCTTCCCGGTACCGGGCGGACTGGATTACTACTTCATCATCAATCAGGGTTCCGGCAAGCCTCAGACCAAGGACTACGGTCCGATCAAGTATGACGATTATCCCGAGATCTGGATCGTCATCGATGACGAAGCATTCCTCGCAAACTCCGACAGCGGCACATGGATTCAGTACTATAACTACAATCCCGAGCTTGCTAACTGATTATAGATATCACAAAGCGCCCATCCATCCCGGATGGGCGCTTTTACTTGACAAAACCACTGATCTGTTGTTTAATATTAGTGAAATCAAAAGCAAAGGAAGTTTAGCTATGAATATTGTATGTCTTGATTTGGAAGGCGTTTTGGTACCTGAGATCTGGATCGCGTTTGCCGAGGCTTCGGGAATCCCCGAGCTCAAGCGCACCACCCGCGACGAGCCTGATTATGACAAGCTCATGAAGTACCGCCTTGATATCCTTGATCAGCACGGGCTGGGACTCAAGGAGATCCAGGAGACCATCGCTAAGATCGATCCCATGCCCGGTGCAAAGGAATTCATGGACGAGCTGCGCTCTACAACTCAGGCGATCATCCTCAGCGATACCTTCAGCCAGTTCGCAAAGCCCCTGATGGAGAAGCTCGGATGGCCGACGATCTTCTGTAATGAGCTGATTGTCGATCCCGATGGAAAGATCACCGATTATAAGCTCCGCTGTGAAAAGACCAAGCTGACCACCGTTCGTGCATTACAGAGCTGCGGCTTCGAAACCATCGCTTCCGGCGACAGCTTCAACGACCTCGCGATGATTCAGGCGAGCAAAGCGGGCTTCCTGTTCCGCGCTCCCGACAGCATCAAAGCCGATTATCCCGATATTCCTGCGTGCGAGACCTACGAGGAACTGTTGTCGTTGATCAAAGCTGCGCTTTAAGAATCGTTTAGGTATGCTAATTAATAAGCCCTCGGAATTATCCGAGGGCATTTTTTATGCAATCGATTTGTGGATTTTGAGCAAAGGCTTCTTCATCAGCATCGTAATCGCGACCTCCACCGCGCCGAAAGGAACCAGAACAGCCGTTCTGTAAAGGAAAAGCTCCCAGTACGGCATGTGCATCAGAAAACACAGCACCAGCGAATTCAGCGGCAGTGTACACAGCACCAGTACCAGCACCTTTGCGATGATGACGGTTTTCAGCTTCAGTTCGGTTTTGTACAGCACCGCACCGCAGATGATGCCTTCGATGATACAGCATATCGTGATGCCCGGTGTGATCGAAAAGGCAGTAGGATTCGCAAGAATGATCGCGAGGATATCGCCTGCGCCCGCTATGATCGCCGCGCAAACAGGTCCGAAGAGATAGGCGGTGATGACGATGGGGATAAAGGTGAACCCGATCTTCACGAAAGGTACGAGCGCCAGAGTGAAGTTGGAGAACAATCCCAGCACAACTCTGAGCGCCAGCATCATCGCGCAGACAGCGAGCGTTTTGACACTGCCGAGTTCCTTTGAAGAATCAACGAATTTTCTGAAAAATGACACAAAAATACCTCCTTCTGCATTCCTGTACATGGCTGTGCCATGCTCCATCGCACAAGGAGGTTCTCCGTATGCAACAGCGGGATGCAAGGAATACACCGCGAGCCTTACTCTTCGTCCTGCTGTCAACTCCCCGTACAACAGGCACTTTACGCGTATTCCTTTACTCTGTTAAACTGCTGAATTATTATATACTGATCCCTGTCAATTGTCAAGACAAGGTGTTTCAAGATTAAGTCCCGCCGGATCATGTTGCGGATAAAGCCTTCCCCTCGGGGGGAAGGTGTCGCCTGACCTTGTCAGGTGACGGATGAGGGGCATAGTTTTCCGAGTCAGCTATTATTCAAAGAGAATTGACACGGTGTATCTAGATCAAGTCCGACCAGATCGTGGTGCGGCACCTGCTTCTCCTCCGGCGGCAACGCCATATAGTCGCCGAACGCCGTCCTGAGGTAGACGTCATATCCCTTGGGCAGGGGCATCGAAAGTCCCTCAAAGTCGTGGTATTTCGCCGTCATGAACGCGTCGCGCGGGTACTTGTTCTGCATGTAATGCGGTCCGGCGCACAGCTCGGTACAGTTGACATGGCTTTCAAAGTCATACTGCGACATCTTGCGCTCATGCTTTTTCCAGATCTTGGTGCGACGTTTTCTTGACGGAACCAGCTTTAGCAGCAGTCCGCCGACAAATCTGACCAGCCCGCCGTGGTTCTGCGGAACAACCTCGGTGATATACAGCGAATACATCATCGCGTGATAGTATTGCAAATAACGCTTTACTTTTCCCTCGGGACAGCCGTCCATGGGGAAGATATCCGTGACGATGCCGTGCGGCACGTCGATATCCTTCTGATTCTCTTTGATCATCGTCGCCGAAGTGTCCACCATAGTTGCGAAGCAGTTGCCGGTGAATACCTTCTCGCCGTCGGTCGTGAGCATGAGATAACGCCGATTGTCCTTTTCCTGCTCCTGCCACAGTCTGAGCATCTCCTGATAATCCTTACGAGGCATGATCAGGTCGATGTCGTCATCCCACGGAATGAATCCGCCGTGACGGATCGCGCCGATGACACATCCGCCGAGCAGATAATATCTCAGGTGATTGCGCTTGCAGAATTCGTCGAAATAAACCAGAGAATCCAGTTCCTTGAGCTGTAGCTTTCTCAGAGTATCTCTGTCAACGGTTATAATCTCTGTCATAAATCTTCATATCCAAATCTTTTTCATCTCTGTCATATGTGACAGTGTTGTTCTTCACGGCTTCCTTGATCTCTTCGATCCTTCTCTGTGCCGAGCCGTCAAGACTGCGTTTCCAGAACGGTAGCTTGACAAGTCCCACCAGCGTGCCGATGCCGTAGGAGATATGGAGGATAGGGAAGAGCAGAGGCAACAGCAGGAACAATGGATTCAGCGACTTTTTGATGACAAAGCTGCCGACGGTGTTGACGAAGTTAAACATGACGTACATCGCCATGAGAATCGCAAAATATACCGGCTGACCGCTGAATACCCAGATTGCAACGGTGCCGATCAGCGCGAGCAAAAATACAAACGGGATGAAGTGAAAGTAGCTCAGACATCCAGGGCATACGCCGAGAGTCAGCCCGACCCAGTAGCCGTTGCCGTATTTCTGTTCGAGCATACGCTTGAAGGTGTTTCTGGTATGCTGAAAAGAGATGATCTCCGGACAGCAGCAGAGCTTGTACCCCGCTTTGCGAATACGATAATGCAGCTCGTTGTCTTCTGTACGGCCGAGATCTTCGTTGAATCCGCCGACATTCGCGAACACCTCGCGGCGATAGGCGGCGTGAAACAGGCTGTCGTGATATTCCTTCTGAGCGGCGGGACGGCGATAATCCGCCACCGAGGAGCCAAAGAGCGATTCCTCGGCCGCGAGGAGGGTCTTTGTCCACGGATTGGGATTGGCACAGATGTTCGGTCTGCCGCCGCCGACGATATCCTCGCCCTCTTTGATGTTAAAGACGTTTCGGGACACGAACTGACGCGGGATCTTCGAGTGCGCATCGACGCGGATGATGATATCACCCGTCGCGTGTTCGATGGCAACATTCCATGATGCCGCCTGATTTTTCTTTTGTATGGTATAGATCCTCACATCATAGAAGCCGTTGTTCGCTTCCTTGAACTCCTCCATGATCTCGCGGGTGCGTTCGGTGGAGCCTGTGTCGATCATGATGACTTCGATTTTACTGTGAGGATAATTCTGATCATTGATATCGCGCAAGAGTCCGTTGAGGACGCTCTCTTCGTTATACGCGATGGTACACAGCGATACTCTCATATTTGATTCCTTTCATAGCCCGCCTGAGTGAACCACTTTGATCCGATGCACAGCGCTTGTGTCATATATGGGATAACATACAGCATCGGCAGGATCGTCAGACACAGCAGCATCCACGGCGTAAAGCTGAACACCAGCTTCATTGCGGAGTGGGACTGGGACCGCATGATCTCCTTCGAAACCTTGAACAGCTCCGGAATATCTGCTTGCTCATTCATGCAGAACAGGGGATACACAACAAAGTATCTCAGCGAATACAGCACCAGCAGGATCGAAGACAATACCGTGAGGATGAAGCTGAAATCCTTGAACAAAACCGTGGCGGTGAAATCAGACATTGCGCTGTAAGAGAAGATTTGAAATACAAACAGCGGTATAAAGCAGATGAGTCCCGGCAGGATCAGTCGGACAAAACACGAGAGATTCAAGAGAATAGCTTTCTGATACTTTTCTCTCTCGAAGTAATAGAACATATCCGAGAGCCGCATCTCACGACTCAGCGCCGAAAGATAGAACATGCGGACATAACCGTTGAGAAGCGGGGAGAACAGCACGCCGAGAATGATGATCAGCGGAGTTTCAATGAGGATCGACATCACGCCGAGTACCGTAGGATCGTCAAAGCCCTGTAACAGAAACGCGTCGATGATATCGACTACTCCGATGATGATGAAAAACGGCATGACAAGGATCATGAAGCCGAACACAGCCGGCACATAGTTGCCTTTGAGCGTCAGCCGAGCCTGCTGTCTGACAGCTGCGGAAGGTGACAAATGACTCATCCCCTTGTATAGAGGTTATAGATCGCTTCACAGCAGATCTGTGCATGCTTGAAAAACTTTTCGACGCTCAGACATTCGTTGGCATTGTGCATATTGCTTTCCTCGCCCTCGAATACGGGACCGAACGCAACGCCCTTGCCTCCGAGCTTGCGGGCATAGGTGCCGCCGCCGGTGGAATAGAGCCTCGGCTTTTCGCCCATGACAGCTTCATAGGACTCCGACAGGAGTTTGACGATTTCGGAGTTCTCGTCCATATTCAGCGGAGGATTGTGGTCAAGCACCTTGACATGGATGCCCTCACGTTTGGCAACCTCGCTGATCTTCCACAGGATCTCGCCGCCGTCGGCTGTGACGGGGTAGCGGATATCCATGGTACAGGTCGCGTAGCCTTCGTCGATATGTACCGTGCCGACGTTGACGGTCAGAGGACCGGATTCCTTGTCGCGCATCTTGATACCGAGCATCACGCCGTCGGTATCGGTGTCGATATAGTGACTGATGAATGCGGGGATCGTTCCCATCGTCGGTAACGCGAAGTTAGAGCAGAGCAGGTCAATCAGCGCTGTAGCGGCATTGAGTCCCTTTTCGGGAGTCGAGCCGTGAGCGGCGGTACCGCGGGACAGCACCATCATGCCGTCGATAGTATAGTAAAACTCGAACGAGCCTTCCTTCGCGTCGGCAAGGCGCGCGAGCTGATGATCTTCGTTCTCGGTGCAGTCGAGCAGCGCATAGGCGGTATCCGGAACCGCGTTGACCGCCTTACCGGAATGCAGCTGTGTCAGGGTCGTACCGTCATGAGTGTCAGCATACAGCTCGAGTTGCAAAATACCCTTTTCGGATTTACAGATTCCGTATTCTGAGTCGGGTGTGAACGACATATCCGGAATCGGTTGCAGGCTGAAATATTCTTCCATATCATGCATCCCGCGTTCCTCGTCGATGCCGAAGATCGCGCGCACGGTATTCTTGCCGATAACGCCGCTTTCCTTAAGCGCTCTGAGACAGTAGAGGTTGACGAGCGCCGCGCCCTTGTCGTCGGCGATACCACGTCCGTACATATAGCCGTCTCCGACAGACAACTCAAAGGGAAGGGAGTTCCAATTGTTGCCCTCGGGAACGACGTCGAGATGCGACAGTACGCCGCAGAGCTTTCCGCCTTCACCGAGTTCCACATGACACGCAAGGTCACCGACCTTCTCCGCTTTGAGTCCGAACGACTCAGCTTTCTTTACCATCCAGTCCAGCGCGTCGTTACACGCGTCCGTACCTGAAATGGATTTGATCGCGATCAGCTCGGTCAGATCGGCGATCATATCCTCCTTGTATTGCATGATTTTTTCTCCAAAGCTCATACGGATACCTCCTATAGGGTGATGTTTCTGTTTTGATCTGTATCTCAATATTATTTAAACTCAAAAGATTAGTTCCGAACTAACACTTTACCTGCGCTGAAAAGTGTGTTAGAATAGAAATTGCTGAAACTAATATAGTATAACATACTTTTAACAAAAATGCACTATTTATTAGAAATAAAGTGAAAAAACAAGGAGTTAGCCATGAGCAATTTTTTTGCGATGATTTCCCGCATGAAATACATTGACCGCTGGGGTCTGATGAACAACACTAAAACCGAGAATATCTCGGAACACAGCCTGGAGGTAGCTATCCTGTCCCACGCGCTGGTCACGATCGCTAATACGCGTTTGGGAGCCGATCTCAACGCCGACCGCGCCGCGGTGATCGGGATGTTCCATGACGCGAGCGAGATTCTCACCGGCGATATGCCCACACCGGTCAAGTACTTTAATCCGGAGATAAAGAACGCCTACAAGGCGGTAGAAAAGGTCGCCGAGGACAAGTTGGTCGGTATGCTTTCCGAGGATCTCCAATCCGTCTACAAGCCCTTGTTATCCAATGAGGATGAGGTATTGGAGCAGTATGTCAAGGCTGCAGACAAGCTCTCCGCAATGATCAAATGTATCGAAGAAGTCCGCATGGGGAACAACGAATTCCAGAAAGCAAAAGCCGCGACGGAGCAGTCGCTCCTTGATATGGAACTGCCTGCGTTAAAGATTTTCATGGAGGAATATTTGCCCTCATATTATCTGACATTGGATGAATTAGGGTGATAATACACAAGATATGCCCCGAAAGGTTACAAAATATACAATAACTTGTTAAATTTTTCTGAATTTCGACGATAATTCTTTAGTGGAAAATAAATGAGTTGAGAACGTGTATAATATATGAGTAAAACTTTAAAATGAGTTATTGTGTATATTCTAAACAGAAACCATATTGTTTCAGAAAGGCGGGGTGTTCATGGCAAGATTCCAGGACGATGGATTTGTCGATATTTCTTCATCCGCTGAAGTAAAGAAGCTTTACAAAAACGATCCCAATTATCAGGATCCCAAAAAGACCAAGAAAAAGACAAAAGGCAAGGCGCTCAGGATCACAGCGCTGGTACTCTCGATCATTTTTCTGATCGGCGGCACCGTGCTGTTGGTCGGATACCGTTACCTTGACCTGTTCAAGCACAAGGATATCGAAAAGCTCGACGTCGGTATCGTCGACCATACCAAGGATAATTCCGACGGCAAGAATATTTCCTATTCCGGCGGCAAGGATTCGCTGCTCAACGACGAACACGTTCTGAATATCCTTTTATTCGGTCAGGACTATCGTCAGGACGAGACTGATTACGGACGTTCCGACTCGATGATCCTTATGTCCATCGACACCATCAACAAAAAGATCAAGCTGACCTCGTTCCAGCGCGACACCTATGTCACCATTCCCGAACACGGCAACGACAAGATTAACGCCGCGTTCTCACTCGGTGGCGAGGCGCTTTCCATCGCGACCATCGAAGCAAACTTTGGACCTCAGGTCGACTACTTCGCGACCGTTGACTTCTCGTCCTTCCGCGAGATCATCAACATCCTCGGCGGTGTCGACATCGAACTGAACCTCGAGGAGATCCAGTATATCAACGCACAGATCGACGTCAACGATCAGCTCGACCGCACCAGCTTTTTAAAGTATGATCCGAACAAGGAAACCCAGGTCATGCATCTCGACGGCTATCAGGCACTCTGGTATGCCCGTGACCGAGGCGAAGAGAACCTCGGCGGCAATCCCGAGTATTCCTTCTCCGGCGATGACTGGGATCGTACCCAGCGCCAGCGCAAGCTGATCCAGACGGTCATCAACCAGTTGAAGGGTAATGTCAGCGTCGGCGATCTGGTCGAGATTGTCAACAAGGTAGGTCCTCTTGTCACCACCAACCTCAAAAAATCAGACATCGCCTTCCTTGTCACCAATATGCTCACTTTCATGAATTATGAGCTGGTCGAGATGACTCTACCGACCCAGGGCAACTGGAGCTACGGCAGAACCGACGACGGACAGTCCGTTATCGTTATCGACGACTGGACCCAGGTTCGCAAGGACCTCGCCGAGTTCATTTACGAAAGCAACGTAGCAAAATAATCAATAACGCTGAATATACGCCCATCCGATCATGGGCGTATATTTTTGATAAGATACATAGGGGTTACAATGAATAACGAGAAGAAAAAAGAACTGATCCGTACCGTCAAGTTCACATTGTTTTCCATCTCTGCCGGTGTGATCCAGTTCGGCAGCTTTACGCTGCTTGAATTACTCACGCCGCTGCCGTATTGGGCAAATTATCTGATCTCACTGGTGCTGTCGGTCGTCTACAATTTCACGATCAACAGGGAGTTCACCTTCCATTCCGCCGCGAACGTTCCGATCGCTATGCTAAAGGTGTTCGGTTATTACTGCGTATTTACGCCGGTGTCGACATTCGGCGGTCATTATCTCGTTGAAACACTCGGCTGGAATGATTTCCTTGTCGATATTCTCAGCATGCTGCTGAACTTTGTCACCGAGTTTCTGTTCACCCGATTTGTGGTCTACGGCAAACAGGTCGATAACAGCCAGAGATATCTTGAAAAGCACGGCGAAGCTCCTGCCGCCGGGGAGGTAAATGATGAAGAAAAGTAAAGCGAAGGTCATTGTCATTGTTCTGATCGTCCTGATCGTGACCGCCGCGGCGATATTCGCCGTTGTGACGTTCACCAATCGTCAAAATCAAGATGCTAAAAAGACTGTACCTACCGAAGCGGCAACCGAGATCACCATCACGCCTGCCGACAAAGAGGACTCAGAGCTTTTCCTCAAAGCGCTTCCCGGCACATGGTCGTCCTACACCAAGGAAGGCGTCGCATATACCTACACCTTCGAGGATAACGGTACCGTTCACTACAAGAAGAACGGTGAAAATGCCGTTGATTATACCTATGTACTCAAAGACGATCTCCTGACGATCAAAGGCTCTCAGAAAAGCTTTGTCTATCAGCTGAGCAAGGATGCTGTCGGCATGATGGCGAACCTGCACTACGGTCAGATCAAGAATCTTTTCGCAAAGTCCGAGGAAACCATCCGTGGTTTTAACGGTTGCGTTTATATCAACGATGATTTTCTCTATCTGGGAACCGTCTGTATGATCCGTGACGATAAAGTCAAGACCGACGATGTTTCCCTCGAAGGCGACTGGCTCGGTGTCGTTGGCGATAAGCTCACATTTAATGCGAACGGAAGCTATGATTACCTAGACAATTCCGAGAAGTACAAGGGAAAATACACTGTCAGCGAGGACGGCAAGCAGTTGTCCCTTACCTTATCCGGTAACACAAATGATTATGACGATACCCTGTGGGGAATCAAAGGCCGCGTCCTTCATATCAAGAATCAGTATTATTTCAAGCTGTCCGAGAAATAAACCGAACAAAAGGAAAAGCCTGCACCGAATAAGTGCAGGCTTTCGTTTTATTCATCAATTGATACGTTCGAATCTTCTCATTTTCTTTCCGTCACGCTCGATGATCTCACGGAACATTTCATAGGGACGTACCCACAACTCCTTTTCACCGTACAGTGCGCGATAGATGACCATTTTTTCGGTCGTTTCACTGTCCTTAGCGAAGCCGACTACCTCGTATTCGTTCCCCTTGAAGTGTCGGTATTTTCCGGGCGTGATCTCTTCGGGAATCAGTTCCGGTTCAGCGACAGGGCAGGGAAGAGGTGCGCTCTCGATCGCCTGCGGTTCGCTTTCGATATCATCAAAGGTCATCTCAAAACTGCCGTCGTTTTCGAGCAGAATCTTCGACGTCTTTGGCTCAACTACAATCTCGACCCAACCGTTACACGGATACTGTGCGTTATCATTCAGCACATCCGTCAGAACGCCGTTGAAGCCGGTGTTGAAGCCGATCCTGCGCGGTTCGTTGCTCTGGTTGAGGAGGACATATGCTTTCTGACGATCTGTTTTCATCGAATAGCACAGATGCTCAAGCTGGATGGTCTCGTTTTTATACTGACCGTATTGGAACGCCTCCAGCGAATGCATGATCTTTCCGAGCTTACAGATATGCTCGAACAGCTCGTAATCCGGATTCTCCAGCGCGTTCAGATTCATTTCACGCCTGAGATCATCGTCGGAATCACGTCGTTTTGTACCCTCTACTGCAAACTCACTGCCGTAGTAGATCGACGGTGCGCCGGGCATGGTATACAGCATGGTGTAGACGTTTTTGAGCAGCGCCTTGTCGCGGATGATGCTCGCGAGACGCGTGACGTCGTGATTATCAGCAAAATTGTATAGATACAGGCTTTTGTAGATGCCCCAGTCGCCGAACTCTCTGTCGAGAGAATGAGCGAATTCAAAGTAGTTTCTGTCGTTGTGGCTGGAGTAAAGCGCCTTGTAGATATCATAGTTGGTGACGGAGTCGAGCGTTTCGGGATTCGCCCAGCGGTTGTAATCGCCGCCGACGATCTCGCCGTACATCCAGAAGTCGGGCTTGATCTCTTTGCACATATTCTTCAGCCGTTTGAAGAAGTTGACGTCCATGACGTTCGCCGCATCGAGGCGTAGACCGTCGATGCCGAATTCCTCGATCCAGAATCTCACGGCGCCGAGCAGATGATCAACAACGAACTCGTTCTGCAGATTCAGCTTGACCAGATCATAGTGACCCGCCCAGCCCTCATAGGTGAAGTTGTCGCCGTAGGGACTACGGGAATCAAAGCGGATATTCTGGAACCACGAACAGTAGATCGAGCCGTAGCCGTACTGTTGGATGTCCTTGAACGCGAAGAAATCTCTGCCGACATGGTTGAAAACGCCGTCGAGCAGGACGCGGATGCCGTGCTGATGCAGCGCGTCACAGATCTTTTTGAAGCTTTCGTTATCGCCGAGTCGTGAGTCGATCTTATAGTAGTCGATGGTATCATATCCGTGCTTGGTGCTTTCGAAAACAGGATTGAAGACGATCGCGTTGACGCCCATTTTTTTAAAATGGGGGATGAAGTCATAGATCTTATCGAGCCTGTAATTCAACTGAAAATCGTTTACCTTCGGCGCTCCGCAGAATCCCAGAGGATAAATGTTATAGAACACCGTATCATGAATCCAATGCATAGATTACCTCCAAAATGTACTTACGGTATTATACCATGAAACCTTTGTGCGGTCAAATCTATCGAAAGAAAACTGTTGAATTCTCTCTTTGCTTGTGTTAGAATAGTATAAGATTTGATTTGAGGTGGTATTATGGCGAAATTCACTGCGGTCGACGAACGCGTTGAGACCAAATCTGAGAAAAGAGTCCGCATCTTCCTTGCAGTACTGTTCTTCATCCAGACGGTCATGACGACCTTTCCGTTTACTCAGGGAGTCGTTGAGCTTGAAAACGGAGCGAAAGCCTATCAGCACATCACTGCTCTGAATCTTTTGATCCAGACCGGCGGTTATCAGGAGATCAGCTCGATCCCGCTTGCTTTGATCGGCGGCGTCCTCGTCATTTTCCCGATGGTAGCGTTTTTCTTCTGCGTTCTCGACAGCAAATCGCGTATCAAGTACCTGATTTCCGGCTTATGCTCTGTTGTCTGTGCGGTCGTCATCGTGTTCACGCTCGCTAAAGTCATCGCCATCGGCGGCATCATCACCCTGATCCTCAACGTTATCACACTGTTCATGACCATGCAGGGCTTACAGGCGACCAACATGCGCATGAAACAGCAGGAAAAGAAGTAATACAACCTAAACGGCAGTCCTTCGGGGCTGCCTTTTGTATATTTGCTCCGTTCAAATCATATATTGAACCGGTGATGATATGAAACGACCGATCGCGATTCTATTATGTCTGCTGTGTCTGTTCCTGAGCGGTTGTACGCCGGTGATCAATTCCGCCCGCGACGAAATCCGGCTGTATGACTGGATAGGAGAGTATGAGAACGGGAACAGGGCAGAGCTGAGCTTCTCCGACAGCAACGCCCAATTCACGGTGACTAATCCCGATTTCAAGCTGGATATCAGCGGCCTTTGCTCTCTGACCGATGACAAGCTCCTCGTATTCAGTGAACAAAGCAAGCTATGCTATGAGTTTTCCTATGTCCTCCACGGCGACAGTGTTGAGCTTTATTATCACGGCGATCCGCTGATTCTGGAGAAAAAAGTCGAATAAGCTATTGTCAACCGCCCGTGAATCTGCTATGATGTTAGCGGTGATAATATGAAACATTTGAAAAATCTTTTGTCCGCAGTATTAGCGGGTGTCATGATCTCGTTCGGCGGCGCGGTATTCCTTGCGTGTGAGAATAAGATCGTCGGCGCATTGTTATTCTCTCTCGGCCTGACTGTGATTCTGCTCAACGGCTTTCTGCTGTTTACCGGAAAGACCGCCTATCTCTTTGAGAATAAACCGTCCTATATCCTGCTGTTATGCCTGATCTGGGTCGGCAATATCCTCGGCTGTATGGGTATGGGCGCATTGGTCGGATATGCAAAGCCCGCCCTCGCCGAAACAGCATCGACTGTCTGCACGACAAAGCTTACCCAACTCCCGCTCCAGACGATCGGTCTCGGCGCGCTGTGCGGTATTCTCGTATATATCGCTGTCGATTTTTTCAAGTCCGACGATGACAAAAAAGCGTTCAATAAATACCTGATCGTGTTCACAGCGATCCCCGCGTTCATCATTTGCGGCTTTGAGCATTCCGTCGCGGACATGTTCTACTTAGCGACCTCCGGCGATCTCTACACCGGCAAAGGCATCGTTTATATCCTGCTGGTGACAGCCGGTAACCTTGTCGGCGCTGTGATTTTCCATGTGATCAGGAAGTTTGTGACCGCAAAAGCCAAGTGATTTTGTTTTGACGTACGAAATGTGAAAAAATGCGCTGAAAAGAGCGTGAAATTTGTGACAAAAAACCGCTGAAAATCGGCGGTTTTTTTCTTTTTTCGGTTGCTTCACAGATGTTTTTATGCTATAATAAACTGTCAAAATGTGTACTTATGCCCATTTGGTGACGGCAATCTGATTTTGGGAGGGAAAAGCTTGGTCATTCTCGGTATCGATCCCGGCTACGCGATCGTCGGCTGGGGTGTCATTGAATATAATGCGAACCGTTTCCGTCCCATCGCCTTCGGCGCGATCACGACCGAGGCGCACACCGAATTTGACGACCGGCTGATGCACATCTATGACGATGTGGTCGAGGTCATCAAGCGTTCCCGACCCGACGCGATGTCGATCGAGAAGCTGTATTTCAACACCAATATCACGACCGGTATCCAGGTTGCTCACGCGAGGGGCGTCATCGTACTCGCGGCAAGACAGGCGGGCATCCCGGTATATGAATACACACCCCTGCAGGTCAAGACCGCTGTCACCGGCTACGGCAAGGCGAGAAAGCCGCAGGTCATGGAGATGACGCGAAGGCTCCTGCACCTAAAGGAAGTCCCGAAGCCCGACGATACCGCCGACGCGCTGGCGATCGCGATCACACACACCCAGGCGGCGGGTACCGATCTCAGGCGTATGCTGATGAAGAAAAGAGGAAATGATTCATGATATATTCCGTCAGAGGTAATCTGATCGTAATGGAGGCGGGGATGGCAGTCGTCGAATGCGGCGGCGTAGGCTACCGCGTCCAAACGGCAATGTCCACCCAAAAGCAATTGAAGCTTAACACCGAGGTCATGCTGTATACCTACATGAATGTCCGTGAGGACGCGATGGAGCTTTTCGGCTTTGCGACAAAGTCCGAGCTGAACACCTTCCGCATGCTGATCGGTATCACAGGCGTCGGTCCGAAGGTCGCGCTCGCGATCCTCTCGGAGCTTTCGAGCGAGCAGATCGCGATGTGTGTGTCCGCAGGCGACAGCAAGACGCTGACCAGAGCGAACGGCGTGGGGCCGAAGCTCGCCCAGCGAATCGTTCTTGAATTAAAGGACAAGATAAAGGGAATCAGCACCGAAGGCTTTGAGATAAGCAAGGGCTCGGTCATCGCGGACACCGGAAATGTATCGAAGGCAGTCGCCGCGTTGGCGGTATTCGGCTATTCTGCGGCGGATGTCACACCGATTCTGTCGCGGCTCGATCCGAGCATGTCGGTCGAAGAGATGATTACCGCGACCCTCAGACAGATGGCGTAATACGAAAGGAACCGGTTTATGGATTACAATACAGATTTTGAGATGGACTATGAGGATCGCTTGATGGATACTTCAGAGATCCCCTCCGATACATTGGACTCAGATAATCCCCTCAGGCCGAAAACGCTTGACGAATATATCGGTCAGGATAAGGCGAAGGAGAATCTGAAGATCTTTATCGAAGCCGCCAAAAAGCGCGGCGAGGCGCTCGACCACGTTCTGCTCTACGGCCCTCCGGGACTGGGAAAAACGACGCTTTCGGGCATCATCGCAAATGAGATGGGCGTCAACATCCGCATCACCTCGGGCCCCGCGATCGAAAAGCCCGGTGATCTCGCGGCATTGTTGACCAACCTCAATCCCGGCGACGTTTTATTTATCGACGAGATACACCGCCTATCGCGCGCTGTCGAAGAGATCCTCTATCCCTCGATGGAGGACTTTGCGATCGACATCATCACCGGCAAGGGGCAGATGGCGGCGTCCTATCATCTGCCGCTTCCTCGGTTCACGCTTGTCGGAGCGACGACAAGAGCGGGTCAGCTAACCGCTCCGCTGAGAGACCGTTTCGGCGTTGTATTGCGCCTTGAGATGTACACTCCCGAGGAACTCGCGAAGATCATCACACGCTCGGCTGGGATCCTCAATATCAGGATCGACGAGGAGGGCGCCTTGGAGCTTGCGTCAAGATCGCGCGGCACACCGCGTATTGCCAACCGACTGTTAAAGCGCGTCCGCGACTTCTCCGAGGTCATCGGCGACGGAATCGTCGACCTTAAGGTTGCTCAAACTGCACTCGATAAGCTCGAGATCGACGAACTCGGTCTTGATCAGAATGACCGCAGGATGCTCAACGCGATGATCAAATACTATCGCGGAGGTCCTGTCGGACTCGAAACACTCGCCGCTGCGATCGGCGAAGAAGCGGTCACCATCGAAGATGTTTATGAGCCGTATCTCATGCAGATCGGATTTCTATCGCGTACACCGCGCGGTAGATGCGTGACTGCCGCCGCGTATCAGCACCTTGGCTACGATGTGCCGTCGAGTACCGTCGCGGCACAAGGAAGCCTGTTCGATGATTAAAAATCTGTTTCACATGAACAAATGTTCTAATATTAATGGTGATTTATGAGAAGCTCTGAATACTGGAAAGACTATGAGCTGATTGACGCTTCACAGGGAGAGCGACTGGAGCGATGGGGCGATATCATCCTCATCCGTCCCGATCCGCAGGTGATCTGGAACACCGAACGCACAAATCCTTTATGGCGCAACGCTCACGCCCGCTATCACCGTTCGAACACCGGCGGCGGAAAATGGCAGGTATACAAGAAAATACCCGACTCATGGCGCGTTGATTATCGCGACCTGAGCTTTAATGTCAAGCCAATGGGCTTCAAGCACACCGGAATCTTTCCGGAGCAGGCGGTCAACTGGGACTTTGCGTCCGATATCATCAAAGCGTCCGACCGACCGCTAAACGTGCTGAACCTATTCGGCTATACCGGCTGTGCGACGATATCCTGCCTCAAAGCGGGCGCGGCGGTCTGCCATGTCGACGCAAGCAAAGGTATGGTCGCTTGGGCTAAGGAGAACGCGTCATCATCCGGCGTTTCCGATAAGCCTGTCCGCTGGATCGTGGATGACTGCGGAAAATTTGTCTCCCGTGAGATCCGCCGCGGCAGACGGTATGACGGCATCATCATGGATCCGCCGTCCTACGGCAGGGGTCCGTCGGGAGAGATTTGGAAACTCGAGGAACAGCTTTATTCTTTTGTGGAATTATGTGCTGATGTTCTATCCGTCGATCCGTCCTTCGTGATCCTCAATTCCTACACGACCGGACTCTCCGCGTCCGTGATGGAATATATCCTCGGCGTACTGATCAAAAGTCGCTTCGGCGGTCATGTCAGCTCCGACGAGATCGGATTAAAGGCGACCGACTCCGGTTTATATGTGCCGTGCGGTTCGACCGCCATCTGGCAGAAATAATCATTACATCCGAAAGAAAGCGACCCTTCGGGGCGTTTATCTGTAAAGGTTGAAGGTATATGGAATTTATCAAAATCGAAAACCTCTGCTTCATGTATGATGAAACAGAGGAAGAACATAGAAAAAAGGGCAGTTATGTTCTCGACAACCTGTCCATGACGATCAACAAGGGCGATTTCGTCGCGGTCGTCGGACACAACGGCTCGGGAAAAAGCACCGTGGCAAAACACCTCAACGCCATGCTGATCCCGACGATGGGAAAGGTATATGTTGACGGAATGGACACCTCTGACGAGTCGCTGACCTTTGACATTCGCCGAAAGGTCGGACTTGTCCTGCAGAATCCCGACAACCAGCTTGTCGCGAGTATCGTGGAGGAGGATGTGGCGTTCGGTCCCGAGAACATCGGTATCCCGCCCGCCGAGATCCGCGAGCGCGTCGATGAAGCGCTCAAAGCGGTCGATATGTACGACTATCGCCTCAACGCGCCTCATAAGCTATCAGGCGGTCAGAAGCAGCGCGTCGCTATCGCGGGCATCATCGCGATGAGACCCGATTGCATCGTACTCGATGAGCCGACCGCGATGCTTGACCCGAAGGGCAGGGACGAGGTACTGCATACCGTTCACAAGCTCAATCGTGAAAACGGCATCACAATCGTGATGATCACACATTATATGGAAGAAGCTGTCACCGCTGACAAGGTATTTGTTGTCGATGACGGCAAGCTGCTCACCTCCGGCACGCCCTATGAGGTGTTCTCTCAGGTGGAGCTGTTGAAGCGTCACCGACTCGATGTCCCTCAGGCGACCGAGCTTTGTCACAAGCTGCGCGCCTGCGGCGTCAAAATTGACAAGCTGCCGCTCTCCGAAGCTGAGTGCTGCACACTTCTGAGGGAGGTGCTGGCATGAGTCTGTTATCCGCAAGAGATCTGGTCTATACTTACTCCGCAGGAACTCCCTTTGAACATATTGCGGTCGATCACCTTGATTTCGATATCGAAAAAGGCGAGTTCATCGGCATCATCGGTCATACCGGCTCGGGAAAATCGACTCTGGTTCAGATGCTCAACGGGCTTTTGAAGCCAACCTCCGGTTCGATCACGCTCGATGGCATCAACATCTGGGATAAACCCAAGGAGATCCGCAAGATCCGCTTTAAGGTGGGACTTGTGTTCCAATATCCCGAGTATCAGCTCTTTGAGGAGACCGTCGAGAAGGATATCGCCTACGGTCCGACTAACATGGGACTGAATGAGCAGGAGATCAGGGAGAGCGTTCAGAATGCCGCGAAGTTCGTCGGACTTAAAGACGAGCTTCTCGAAAAATCCCCCTTTGATCTCTCCGGCGGCGAAAAGCGCCGTGCTGCGATTGCTGGCGTGATCGCGATGGATCCCGATATTCTGATTCTGGATGAGCCCTGTGCGGGTCTTGACCCGGTCGGCAGAGACATCCTGCTTTCTCAGATATACAACTACCATAAGGAACGCGGCAACACCGTCATCCTTGTTTCTCACTCGATGGAGGATGTGGCGACCGTATGTGACCGCGTGATGGTCATGAATCACTCGCGCCTTAAAATGTTCGATACTGCTCAGGCTGTGTTCTCGCGCGGCGACGAACTGAGTACAATGGGATTGAGGGTGCCGCAGATTACCGCGATCATGGACGACCTCATCGGCGCGGGATATCCCTTTGATAAGGGCGTTCTGACTGTTGATAAGGCAGTTTTGGAGATCACGGAGTATCTGAAAAAGGAGGGAAAGCTATGAGAGATATCACTCTCGGTCAGTATTTCCCAGCCGATTCGATACTGCACCGCCTCGATCCGCGATTCAAGATCGTCGGTCTGGTCGCATTCATCGTTCTGACCTTCTGTACATTCAACTACTTCGCGCTGGCAGTCGTTGCCGCCGCAGTAATCGCGCTGGTCTTGCTCAGCAAGGTGCCGATCAAGATGTACCTGAAAAGCCTGAAGGTCATCATTATCATCGTCATCATCACCTCAATACTGAACCTGTTCTACGGATCGGGCGAGCCGATCTTTCAGTGGTGGATCTTCAAGGTCACATGGAACGGTATCCATAACGCGATCTATGTATGCTCGCGCATCATCTGTCTGATCCTACTCAGCTCCGCGCTGACCTTCACCACATCTCCGACCGATTTGACCGATGCGCTGGAACGGCTGATGAAGCCGCTGACGATCTTTCATGTCAAGGTCCATGAGATCGCCATGATGATGACCATCGCTCTGCGCTTTGTTCCGACGCTTCTGGAAGAGACCGACAAGATCATGTCCGCTCAGAAGGCGAGAGGCGCCGATATGGAGAGCGGCAATCTCGTCAAGCGCGTCAAGGCGCTGATCCCCGTATTGATCCCGCTGTTCGTTTCTGCATTCAGACGCGCCTATGATCTGGCTGTCGCGATGGAGTGCCGCTGTTATCAGGGCGGAAAGGGTCGCACCAGAATGAAACAGTTAAAGCTTCAAAAACGCGATTACATCGGCATGCTGGTCAGCTTCGTTGTAATTGCAGGAGTCGTATTATGCAACATATTCCTTCCTCATGTATGAGGAATCTGCTGTTGACAATCGCATATTGCGGCAGGCATCTGCACGGATGGCAGATCCAGGATAACGCAGTGACGGTGCAGGAGGTCTTTCAAAACGCGCTGTTCGAGATCATCCACGAGCGCCCGGATATCAAGGGATGTTCGCGTACCGACAGCGGCGTGCATGCCAACATGTACTGTGTATCCATGAAGATCAGCCATCCCATCACCAACGATCATCTGATGCTGGCGATGAACCGCTATCTACCCGCGGACGTCGCGGTGCTGAAGGTCGAGGATGTTCCCGACGATTTCCATGCCCGCTATTCCTGCAAGGGCAAGGAGTATGTCTACAAGATCTGGAACAGCCGTGTACGCAACCCGTTCATGAACGGCATGGCGCTGCACTACCGCTATGACATGGATGTCGAAAAGCTCAACCGCGAGGCTCAGGCGTATGTCGGCAGTCACGACTTCACCTCGTTCTGTACGCTCGATAAACGCGAGAAGGGCGATTTCGTTCGCAACGTGCATTATTGCAGAGTCGAGCGAGACGGCGATCTGGTGACCTTCACGGTTGCCGCCGACGGGTTCCTTTACAATATGGTGAGGATCATGGTCGGCACACTGCTCGCGATCTGTCAGGGCAGGATTGAAGAGGGAAGTATCCCCGCGATCATCGCAGCTGAGAATCGGAAATCAGCCGGTCCTACAGCTCCTTCGTGCGGGCTGTATCTCAACAAGGTATTTTACTAGGATTACATATTCACGATATTAAAGGTGAAAATATGGATAAACGTACCAACCGATTTATTGATGACAACGATCAGTCGACTAAGGTGATCGACCTCAAAGAAGCGGATATTCGCGAGGATGACGCTGAGGATATCGATAACCTTTATGAAGAAAATGAGGCGTCGGCAAGCGTTGACGAGCCGACGCGTGTCATCGAGAAAATCGACGATAAACATCAAAAGCATAAGAAAAAAGACAAAAAGGATAAGAAGGATAAGGATCTCGAGAAGGAAAACAAGCGGCAGGAACGCTTGAAGGAGAAAAACTCCAAAAAGCTCGAGAAGCTCATGAAGAAGCAGCGTCACCGCGAGGAAAAGTCCGATAGGGAAGTGCTGTCCTATGAGGATATGCCTCTTGAAGAACGTGAGCAGGCTCCCGAGAAGCCGCCGAAGCGCAGGATCAAAAAGAAGCCGATCATCATTGTGCTTTTGATCATCGCGATCGTATTCGGCGCGGTATTCATCTTCGCGAGCGCTGACAAGCTCTCATGGCACAACATCCGAAACTATGTCAAATACGGTATCCTCAATCAAAAGAGTGATGAAAAATTCCCTGTCAGTGTGCAGGGCGAGAACGTCGCCGTCGGCAACTTCATCCGTATGGGTCAGGATATCTGCTTCGCGTCCGACACGAAGCTGCAGATCGTCAACAACTACGGTCGCTTCGAGTATTCTACACAGCACGGCTTTACCAATCCCGCGCTGAGCGCATCGAATCAGTATACGCTGATCTACAGCCTCGGCGGCAGCGGATTCCAGATCGGCAACAAGGAAAAAGCGATCTACTCGGGTCAGGTCGAGGACAGGATTATCTTGGGTGATATCATCGACAACGGTACCTATGCGCTCGTGACGACAAGCAACGGATATCTCTCGAAGATGCGCGTCTATGACAAGGAGAATGAGCAGATCTTCGGCTACTCCTTCGCCGATTACTATGTGACGTCGATCAGCCTTGCGCCGAACGGCAAGAGCGCTGTGGTGACAGGACTCTCTGCGCTCAACGGCTCTGAGATTTCCTCCATCTATGTGCTGGATTTCACAAAGGACAAGCCGCTGTACCTCGAGGAGATCGACGAGAATATCTTTTATGAGACACAGTATCTCAATGATACCTACGCCTGCGCGATCGGAAACTCCTGTGTATCCGTCATCAATACGCGCTCGGGCGAGGTCAATACGTTAGACTATGAGGGCAGGAAGCTGACCTGTTACTCGATCAACAATGATACCGACAATTTCTCGGTATCACTCTCACGCTCCGGTGACGGCAGAAACTGTGAGATCATCTCTTTCAATACCAACGGTACGGTTTCGTCATCCTTTGAAACCGAATATATGGTCAAATACCTCTCGACTTACAAGGGCAGAGTCGCTCTGCTCGCACCCGATAAGATCTATCTCTATTCCAAAGGCGGCGATAAGGTGTCCGAAAAAGAGGTCGCAAACGAGCCGCGCGCGGTGGTGCTGTATACCGGTTCGGACGCGTACGTGCTGGATACCAATGAAATCAGCTCGATGAGTATTTGAGGTGACATATGGTTTATGACATCATACTGGTGCTGATCCTGATACTGTGTGTTGTTCTCGGCGTCAAAAGGGGCGCGGCACGATCGCTGAGCGGTCTGATATCGTCGTTCCTTGCGTATACCGGCGCAACCTTTCTCGGAAAATGGATCTCCGGACTGATCTATCAGAACATCCTCAGGTCAACGATCCATGATATTGTAGTGAATTCG
>JAFSRK010000036.1 GCA_017446165.1 Ruminococcus sp. | reverse complement strand
TCAAAGGATTATGCCGGCAGCGGCGCGGACGTCACCAAACAGGCGTATGTCTATCTGCCCTACGGCTACGATGACAGCGATACCGATACGAGATACAATATCCTTTATCTCATGCACGGCTGGGGCGGTCACGCGGGAGAATACTTTGAGTACGCCAATATCAAAAACATCTTTGACAACATGATCGAAAATGGAGATATTGCCCCGATGATCATCGTGTCCGCGACCTTCTATAACGAGAACAGCAGTACGGACTTCGGCAGCTCCGAAAGAGAGCTGAGAGCCTTCTATAACGATTTTGAAAACCACCTGATGCCTGCGGTCGAGGGGCAGTTCCATACCTACGCAAAGTCTGCCTCCGACGAGGATCTGAGAGCTTCGCGCGATCATCGGGCGTTCGGCGGCTTCTCGCTCGGCTCGGTCACCACATGGCTGCAGTTCTGCTATGACTATGATTATATCCGATACTTTCTCCCGATGAGCGGATCAAGTTGGTATTACGGGACCTACGGCAATTTCCAGATCGAGCGGAATGTCGATTTCATCGAATCGCTGGTGAAAGAAAATGATCTTGACGAGCGCGGCTACTTCATTTATCACGCTGTCGGCACACAGGATCAGGTCAAGAGTCAGTCAATCGATATGGCAGACGAAATGCTCAACCGTGAGATCTTCACTCCCGACCATTATATGTTCTATCAGAAGGACGGCGGCGTCCATGACCACAACGCCGTACGCGAGTTCCTGTACAATGCTTTACCGCATTTTTTTACCGGGCAAAGCATTGCTCCCGCTGACAAAGAATACTTCACGAAAGATACAGCGATCTCAGCGGTGCAGAACGACCCTGCTTTCGGCGATTACGGTCGGCTGATCTTTCCGGTCAACACAGGATATTACTCCGGCTCTACGCTCGGCGATCTTTCACTGACATGGTACAGTTATATCGATCCCGATAAAACCGTAGAGATCACAAATTACATGAAGAACCGCGCAGTTCAAGGAGATACCATCTTCTATGACATTTACACTGAAGCAGAAAAGTCTGCTGATCCCGCTAAGAGAAACACCGGATTGTTCTTCTTCAAGGGCAAGAAAGATCAGCCCTTTGCGATCTGTAACGCGGGCGGCGGCTTCGCCTATGTCGGCGCGATGCATGACAGCTTTCCGCACGCATTGGAGCTGAGCAAGAAGGGTTACAACGCCTTTGCGCTGATCTATCGTCCGGGTTCACAGACGGCGTGTGAGGACTTGGCGCGGGCGATCGCGTTCATCTATGAAAACGCGGATACATTAGGCGTGAGCACAGAGAACTACTCCCTTTGGGGCGGCTCTGCGGGAGCGCGGATGGCGGCATGGCTCGGGACATACGGTACGGCATCCTTCGGCGAGAAAGCATATCCAAAGCCTGCGGCGGTCATCATGCAGTACACGGGACTCAGCGAGGTCACAGGCAGCGAACCGCCGACCTATAACTGCGTAGGAACGTCGGACGGGATTGCAAGCTGGCGCACCATGCAGAACCGTATCAACGGGATTAAGGCAAACGATACCGCCGCGGAGATTGAAGTCTTTGACGGTTTACCACATGGCTTCGGTCTCGGAACAGGCACGGTTGCCGAGGGATGGATCGATAACGCGGTCGCCTTTTGGGAGAAATACATGAATGCATAATCGAAAGGATAATGGATATGAAAAAACTGATTACAATCATATGTATCATTCTGATGTTGACAGTGGTAATAACCGCGTGTTCGCAGGATGATACAGCTACAAAAGACAGCGCTGCTCCGACCCAAACAGCGACGGCTTCACCGACAACTGTTCCGACCAATGCGCCTGAAACGCTGGCTCCTACAGACGCGCTGACTTCCGCGCCGCAGACACAGGCTCTCACAGAGGCGTCTACCGAAAAAGTGATCGCTCCGGCAAATGTTGATCCGCATGCGGTCTATGAATATGAGGTGCGCGAGATATGGTGCGAGAATAACGGAAAACGCATTTACGGAGAAGCCTATATCCCGATCACGGACGGCAAAGTGCCGCTGGTCATCCATTCTCACGGTATGGGCTCTAATCATGAAGCGGGAGCTTCCTATGGAAAGAAATACGCTCAGCGCGGCATCGCGTTATATGCTTTTGATTTTCCCGGCGGCAGCAACAGTAATAATGAGAATCGAAGCGATGGCTCATCGACCGAGATATCTGTTCTGACGCAGGCTTCCGATGTTGCCGCGATACTCAACACAGCAAAAACATGGGACTTCGTCGATACCGATCGCATTTTCTTACAGGGCGGCAGTCAGGGAGGTCTGGTGACCGCGATCGCAGGTGTTCAGCACCAAAGCGAGATCGCGGGACTGATCCTGCATTATCCTGCCTTCGCCATGCCCGACGCGTTCAAAAACAGATATCACGGCGAGGATGAGATCAATGTCGCTGGAATGACTTTCGGGAAGATCTTTGCCGAGGATCTGCTGAGTTATGACGTTCGTGATGATATATCGGGCTTCAC
>JAFSRK010000035.1 GCA_017446165.1 Ruminococcus sp. | reverse complement strand
CTTTGTAGACGTCGACGCTGTAGTTGAGGGCAGCGAGGACGCTCGCGGTGACCTGCGCTCTGACACCAGCTTCGACCTGCGCCTGAACGTTCTCTCTGACCGCGGCGGTAACGCCCGCGACGACCTGATCACGGTTCGCTTCGACCGCGGCGGTGACCTGCTGTCTTGCGACGTTCTCCGCTTGTTCTCTGACCTTGTCCTCGGACAGGCTGTCGATCAGCTCGGTGAGTACCTGCGCGTAGTTTTGGGGGGTGAGATCGGGAACGCTCAGCCCCTGATCGGTCAGACCCTTCTGAGCGGTGGCGAGGATGGAATTGAAGGTTTGATCGCTGCCCGCGTTGAGGGCGGCGTTGTTGTCCTTGAGCTTTTTCAGTCCGTCGGACAGCTGCGAAGCGCCGTTGTCGAGATCGACGGAGCCGGTCTTGAGATCGCCGATGCCGGAGTCGAGCTGAACAGCGCCGTCGGAGAGCTGGATTGCGCCGACCGACAGCTGAGAAGCGCCGTCCTTTACCTGAGAAGCGCCGTCGTCGACCTGCTTCGCGCCGTTTGAGAGCTGTTCTGCGCCCGTGTAAAGCTGATCGATACCGCCGGTCAGCTCGGAGGATTTCTCGAGCAGGGTGGCGAGTCCGTCATAGAGCTTTGACGACCCGTCCATCAGCTGTGCCATGCCGTCAGAGAGCTTGTCGAGGTCCTTCTTCGCGTCGGAGAGCTTGTCGAAGTCCTTGGTGTCGAGCTGATTGAGGAGACCGTTGGTCGCGATGGTGACGGTGGAGCTGAGCTCAAAGTCGTCCACATGCGCCTTGATCTCGAAGTATTCGGGAATTTGAATATCCTTCTGCTTGAGTCCCAGATCCTGCTGGAGTCCGGGGAAGGCGATGCCCGCGACGATCGTGCGGTCGCCGTCGTTGATGATCTTGCCGTTGGTGACGGAGATATCGGTGAACTTCTCGCCGTCGAGGATCATGCCGGACAGCATCATGAACGGAACATAGATGCGCTCCTCGACGCCGTCGATCTCGACGGTCTCGTACTGGTTGTTTTTGTAGTCAAAGCGGATGGTGACGTCGCCGCTCTTGCCGATCAGGTCCTCGGGGTCGATGATGCTGCCGTCGAGGAAGTAGCTGAGCGTCATGTCGACCGGCAGCGGCTCCTTGCCCTCGCCTTTGAGGTAAAGATCCTTGCCCTTGGTCTCCCATACGCGCATATTGTCGGCGTTCATGGTGAAGGTCTCGTCGCCCTTGACGTTCTCGATGTTGTCGAGCGCAGAGAAATCGGTGATGGTGTCGGCGTGCTGATTGTTGCGGATCCAGTCGCTGACAATGATTTTCTCGACCGCGCCCGAGGCGTCGGCGATGACATATACGCTTTCGTCCTTGAAGAGCTTCGCGGGAGTATCCGCTTCTTCGGCGTCCTTGGTATCCGTCGAGGCGGCAAGGCTCACGCCCTGCATCGACAGCGCAAAGACGCTTGCGAGCGCCGTGGAGAGCAGGAGCATCAGACACAGCGCGATGGACATCAGTTTGATCAAACGTTTCATATTATGCACTCCGTTTCTGTATCGTCGGTAGTCGGTGGTTGGCAGTCGCCGGTCGGTAGTTGGTTGTTTTGAAATGTATATAGGAATCAGGTGCGGACGGAGTCCGCCCTTCAACTGCCAACTGATAACTACAAACTACCAACTATTTTTTTACACATTTTTTCATGCCCAGCGTTGTGTAGCAGATCAGCTTATCACAGAGCAGCAGCAGCGCCGGCAGGATGAGAATGACCAGAACCATGCTGATCACAGCGCCGCGCGCGAGCAGCATACACATCGAGCTGATGATGTCGATGTCGGAGTATACCGCAACGCCGAAGGTCGCCGCGAAGAGTCCGAAGCCGCTGACTAAGATCGACGGGATCGACGCCGTCAGGGTCGTGCGGACGGCGTCGCGCTTGTCGGCGCCTATGAGGCGTTCCTGTTTGTAGCGCGTGGTCATGAGGATCGCATAGTCGACCGTCGCGCCCAGCTGGATCGTGCTGATACAGATCGGGGCGATGAACGGCAGCGACTCGCCGAAGTAGTGGGGCAGACCGAGGTTGATGAAGATCGCAAGCTCGATGACCGCGATCAGGATGAACGGCAGCGAGATGCTGCGCTCGACGAGCAGGATGATCACGAAGATCGCGATGATGGAAACCGTGTTGACGACCTGGAAGTCGACGCCGGTGGTGTCGATCATGTCCTTCATGCACGGCGCCTCGCCGATCAGCATGCCATTCTCGTCATATTCCTTGATGATCTTGTTGAGGGCGTCGATCTGATCGCCGACCTTGTCGGACGCCGAGTGATAGCGCGAGTTAATGAGCAGCAGCTCGTATTTATCGTTTTTGAGAACGCTTCCGAGCTTCTCGGGGATGATCTCCTCGGGGATGGTGGAGCCGACCAGACTCTCCATACCCAGCACGGTCTTGACGCCGTCTACCTGCTCCATCTCCTTGATCATGCTCTTGACCTCTTTGGGGCTGAGGGAGGAGTCGACCAGCACCATGTGGGTGGAGCTGATGTCATAGTCCTCGCTGAGCTTGGTGTTGGCGATGACGAAGTCGATGTCCTGCGGCAGACACTGAGCCATGTCGTAGTAGACCTCGTTGTTGGTCTGGACGTAGCCGTAGAGTGACGGCGGTAAAAGACAGATGAAGATGATCAGGAAAACGGGGAAGATCTTGACGATCCCCTTTGCGAGTCCGTGCATCTTCGGGATGATGGATTTATGAGAGAGCTTCGACAGCGGTTTGTCGAGTATCAGGATCAGGGCGGGCAGGACGGTGACGCATCCGATGACGCCGAGCAGAACGCCCTTCGCCATGACGATGCCGAGGTCGCGTCCGAGCGTGAAGCTCATGAAGCACAAGGCGATGAAGCCCGCGATGGTCGTGATGGAGGATCCCAGCACCGAGTTGAAGGTGTTGTGGATCGCGACTGCCATCGCCTCTTTGTTGTCGTCATATTTTTCCTTTTGTTCGTTGTAGCTGTGCCACAGGAAGATCGAGTAGTCCATCGTGACCGCGAGCTGTAATACCGCCGAGAGGGCTTTGGTGATGTAGGATATCTCGCCGAGGAAGAAGTTCGTGCCGAGGTTCAGCACGATCATCATGCCGATCGAGGCGAGGAATACCAGCGGAACGAGCCAGTTGTCGAGCAGCAGCACCATCGCAAGCAGCGCGAGGACGACCGCGATCGCGACATAGATCGGTTCTTCCTTTTCGCACAGATCTTTCAGATCGGTGACCAGCGCCGAAAGTCCGCAGACATAGCACTGTTTTCCCGTGATGGAGCGGATCTCGCGGATCGCGTCCATCGTTGCGTCCGATGAGGTCGAGCTGTCAAAGAACACCGCCATGACGGTGCTGTGATCGGTGTTGAACGCCTTATACACCTTGTCGGGGAGCATCTCCTTGGGCAGTGAGATGTCCGCGAGGCTGTCGTACCAGAGGACGGTGTCGACCCTGTCGACCCCGGCGATCTTCGCCTTCAGCTCAGCGACGTCCTTGTCGGGCATATCCTCGACGATAATGAATGAAAACGCACCCTTGCCGAATTCGTCCATGAGGATGTTCTGACCCTTGACGGTGTCCATATCCTCGGGCAGATAGGTCAGCATATCATAGTTGATACGCGTGTTGAACATGGCAAAGAGCGCAGGCACCATCAGCACCAGAGTGATCAGAACGATCGGTACCCTGAGCTTTACGATGACGCGTGAAAGTTTCATGTTGTCACCTTCGATTTCTGCTTATGTATTTTTACTAATACATCATAGTATGTTTTAGATACATTTACTATAAGCAATGGCTAACTCGTGTCCAAAATTTGAACAAAAAATGAGTTTTGCCCAAAAGAAAAACCGCCCCTGAGGGCGGTGTAGTTGGTGGTTGATGGTTGGTAGTTGGTAGTCGGTAGTTGGATGGCGGGACACCCGCACCCGATTTCTTTTATCAATCCGAAACGCGGAGCGTTTCCCTACAGAACTACCAACTAATAACTACCAACTACCAACTAAATATCCAAATCACTGTCCATGATCCTGCGGCGAAGGTCGAGCAGGGTCTTGAACGACAAGGCATAGTTTTCCTTCATGCCCTCGTTGCACCAGTCGACGATGATCCCGAAGCTCATGCACTTGTAGAAGTTGATCATCAGCTCGCGCTCATCGGCGTTGAGCGTACCCTCGGGGAGGGCGATGTCGATGTAGTTCGCCACCACATGGCGGCACACCTTCATCAGACAGCTTTCGTAGATGTAGCGGTGGGACGAGTTGAGGATGTGGATCGCGGCGCGGCGGTTCTGCATGATGAATTCGGCGCCGACCATCAGCGCCTGTTCGAGCGACTTGATATCGGGATACTGGTTGATGATCTCCGCCGCTTGCTCCATCAGCATCTCCTCGACCAGTGTCGGCAGGTCGGTGTAGTGATAGTAGAAGGTGTTGCGCGAGATCCCGCACCCCTCGGTGATATCTCTGATGGTGATCTGGTCGATGGGCTTTTTATCGAGCAGCTTGATGAACGATTCCTTGATTGCTTTTTTGGTCAGTACGGACATCCTCACACCTCCGCGGGTTTCTGACCCTATTATAGCCGATTTCGGCGGCAAAAGCAAGCGAAAAGCGGCTTTTCGGTACATCCGAATATGCAGGGAGCGTATTACTGTGTTAGATTTTTAACGTATTAAATTGTAAAATTCTGTTGACTTCACCGTTTTAAACTATTATAATGGATGAGAATTAGAGGCGCGGGCTTCATCAGTAAGCGGGCTGTGACACGGGAATGTCGCCGCCGAAAGGGGATCCCGCCGAAGTGTATGCCGTATCCCGAGGGGCATATGCTGGGATAACGCGGAACACGCGTTATACTGTCGTTATCTGATAACGGAGTGCTATTCGACCGATCTTGTTTTCTGAGCCGTGGCACCGAGCCGCGGCTTTTCATATTATCCAAATACTATTGGAGGGAAAACAACATGAAATCAAAAAAGGCTAAGGTCATCGTGCTGATCGTCTATGCGCTGATCGTCATCGGTCTGATGATTTACGCTGCGGTAGACGGCGCGGCTCCCGGAACGGCGTGGTCGCTGCTGCCGCCGGTACTCGCCATCGTTCTGGCGCTGATCACCAAAGAGGTCTACTCCTCGCTTGCGTTCGGCGTTCTGATCGGCGCGCTGCTCGCTACCTCTTTCCACCCGCTCCAGACAATGAACACCATCATCGGCAACGCTGACGAGGGTACCGGTCTGATCGGCGCGGTCGCCGGTACGGCAGGCGTATTCATCTTCCTCGTCGAGCTGGGCATCATCGTCGCTCTGGTCAACAAGGCGGGCGGCTCCCAGGCGTTCGGACGCTGGGCGGCAAAGCACATCAAGTCCCGCACGGGCGCGATGCTCGCGACCTTTGCGCTGGGCGTGCTGATCTTCATCGACGACTATTTCAACTGCCTGACGGTCGGCTCGGTCATGAAGCCCGTCACCGACGGTCACAAGATCTCGCGCGCGAAGTTCGCGTACCTGATCGACGCGACCGCAGCGCCTGTCTGCATGATCGCGCCCGTTTCCTCGTGGGCGGCGGCGGTATCCGACTACGCCAATCAGGTCAACGGCTATGAGGGCAAGGGTCTTCAGCTTTTTATCAACGCGATCCCCTACAACTTCTATTCTCTGTTGACCTTTGTTTTCATCATCGCGATCTGCGTGATGAGCTTCGATTACGGCTCCATGGCGATGCACGAGTACAACGCTCAGTACAAGAACGACCTCTACACCACCGGTGAGAGAGTCGACAAGGAACTCGAGGGCGAAGCAGCGAACCCCAAGGGCAGAGTCATCGACCTGGTCCTGCCGGTCCTCGTACTGATCCTCGTATCCATCTTCGCTTTGATCTATAACGGCGGCTTCCTCGACAGCAGTCCCGCGAATCTTGATCCCGAAAGCGGCACCTATCTCAACTTTATCCGCGCGTTCGCCGCAACCGACGCGACCGTCGCTCTGCCGTGGGCAGGCGCTATCGCGCTGGTATTCACGATCGTTTACCTGATCCTCAGAAGGATTGTCACCTTCAAGGAGAGCATGGAAGCAGCTCCCAAGGGCTTCATCGCGATGGTTCCCCCGATCCTGATCCTCACCTTCGCCACCACCTTGAAGAGCATCACCGGTCTGCTCGGCTCCGACGAATTTGTCCAGAACCTGATGCAGAACGCAGGCGCTCTGATGAACTTCCTGCCGGCGATCATCTTCCTCGTAGCGGTCTTCCTGTCCTTCTCGACCGGCACCTCATGGGGTACCTTCGGCATCCTGATCCCGATCGTTCTGCCGATTTTCCACGGCAACCCCGAGATGCAGGTCATCGGCATGTCCGCATGTCTTGCGGGCGCTGTCTGCGGCGACCACTGCTCACCGATCTCCGACACCACCATCATGTCCTCGGCGGGCGCTCAGTGCAATCATATCAACCACGTTTCGACCCAGCTGCCCTATGCCATGACCGTTGCAGGCGTGTCCTTTGTCAGCTACATCATCGCGGGCTTTGTCCAGAACTGGCTGATCGCTCTGCCGATCGCGATCGTTCTCATGCTCGGCACGCTGTTCCTCTTGAAATATATCACCAAGAACCGCCAGAAAGCCCAGCAAACAACAAAATAATCATTGAAACAAACGACCCGCCGTACGTCGCTGTACGGCGGGTCACTTTTATGGTTGACTTATATTAGACATTGAATCGGAACAGCACGACGTCGCCGTCCTTCATGACATACTCCTTGCCCTCGGATCTGACGAGACCCTTTTCCTTCGCCGCCGCCATCGAGCCGCATGCGATCAGGTCGTCATAGGCGATGACCTCCGCGCGGATAAAGCCGCGTTCAAAGTCAGAGTGGATCTTGCCCGCCGCCTGGGGCGCCTTGGTGCCGTTCTTGATCGTCCATGCGCGCACCTCGGGCTTGCCCGCGGTGAGGTAGGAGATCAG
>JAFSRK010000034.1 GCA_017446165.1 Ruminococcus sp. | reverse complement strand
TTTGAATAATCTGTTTTCCAGATTACCGTGATGTTAAGTTTAACATCTGTAATTTCTTGAGTACTCTTTGTGTCTCCACAAATGCTCTCAAAGTAATTACGGGTCTCTTCTTCGTTGTTTAATTTTCAAGGTCCTTGTCGCCTTCAAAAACGGCTTAAAAGCTACGTTTTTCAGCGCTTTTTGAAGCGGCGTTCTTGATTAGCGAACATTCAAATTATACTGCGTGAATCCGAAAAAGTCAAGCATTTTTTCAAAAAAACTTAAATTTTTTTCATCCCCAATTTATGGGCGTAAAAACGGCTTGAAATCACAACATCTTGTGGTGCGTTCGTCGGTTTACAGCAATAAAGTCCCATAAACCGCCATGTTTTTCCAAAGTCGGACAATCTCAACCGCGATTTTGCCCGATATCACATTCATGTAACCCATCTTGCTTTTTTGCTCCGAATCCACTATAATATCCGTATACTAATATATATAAGGAGTGTATGCTATGTACGAGCAACCTTATAATCCGTTCTTACACAACCTGAACATCGTCAAGGACTATTTCAAGTCGAAGTCGGTGCTGGCGCTGGCGATCCTGAACATCGCGTCCGTTGTGATCTCCGTGATCACCTCCGTCGCGTCCACGGGGCTTGTCAGGGACATCATGTCCTCCGTCGCCACGTTCTTTGAAGAGAACGCTGTCGTCATCAACGGCAGGACCGAGGAGATGGATCGCGTTGTCAAAGCGCTGCGTGACGCTTCTGCCAGCCCCGCCACCATGTCGGTATCCGGCTCAGTGTCGGCGTTCTCCGTTCTGACGATCATCGCGCTGTTCATCATCTACACCAAGAGCAACAGCACGAAGTCGACCGACTCCCCCGCGGCAGGCGTCACCCTCATGTACGTCATCGCGATCATCTCACTGGTCGGATCTGTCTTTGCGGTACTCGGCATGCTGATCGCCGCGGCGGTAATGTTTGTCCTTTATGCCCAATTCAAGAACCAGTCGATCAGCAGCGCTGTTTTCAGGGTCGGCAACTACTCGATCACCGTGAACGACACCTTGATCCTCGCGCTCGCGATCGTATTCGTCATTCTGTTTGTGATCGTCGCGGCAGTCACACTGTTCTACACGATCAACCGCGTGCGCTATATCGGCTCCATCCGTCAGAGCATGAACTCCGTTGAGCTGAGCCGCAAGGGCGCGAAGCCCTACGGCGTCTTCTGCATCCTTATCGCAGTCAGCTCCGCCGTCAACATCCTGTCGTCGATCTCCTCGCTGATCTTCGGCAAGACCGCTCTCAAGGAGCTGGGCTTGGAGCTGACGGGCGACTACACCGGCTTGATGATCGTCACGATCGCCGCGAACATCGTATCGCTGGCAGTCGTCATCCTGCAGGCGAAGCTCGCGCTGGGCTACGCGAACTACATCGACGAAAAGAAATACGGCTACAACGAGCCGGCTGCTCCCGCCGCCTATGCGCCGATCAACGCGGGCGTAGGCACAACCTCCACCCAACAGAACCCCTACAGCTATCTCGCACAGCCCAAGACCGAGGCTCCCGCCGAGGCGTTCACCAATCCGTATCTGGATACGCAGGAAAACGACGCTCCCGAGCAGAAGCCCGCAATCTGTCCGAACTGCGGCGCTGCCGTTGACGGCACCGCTCCGTTCTGTGGTAACTGCGGCACAAAACTGCCGTAACAAAACCAAAGCACAATTCCAAGGAGGCAAAGCATGTACGAAACCAATCCCGTAAAGCAATACTTTTCCAAAAGCTCTGTCAAGGCGCTGGTCGCCGCCAAGATCATCGGCGCGGTCCTGATGGTCGGTATCATCATTCTGGCGCTGGCGTCCGGCGTCATCCGTTCCTTTGATATGATCGGCACCACACGAGGCGGCGGCGCAATGCTGGCGGGCGGCGTCATCCTGTACTTTATCCCGCTGTTCACACTGATCGGCATGGCGATCCTCTGGGCGGTAGCGTTCAATCGCTCGAAGTCGAGCGACGGCTCGATCCTGAATTCCGCGGCGTCCGCGTCGCTGTGCCTGTCCTGCGTCGGATTTCTTGCCGCGCTGGGCTTCACCCTGATATTGATCGGCGCCGTCAGCGCATCGAGCGGGTATATTTCTTTTTCCGGGATCTCCGGTAGTGATAAGGCGATTCCGATCATGCTCCTCATATTCTCCGGCATCGGCGTCCTCGCGCTTCTGCCGACGGCGATCTCGCGTATGTCGTTCTACAACAAAGCGCACAAGGCGATCGCCGCGGGCGAGCTGCCCCAAAACGGCTCGACCTTCTATGCGGTCATGAAGTTCATCAACGCGGTCGTCAAGGTCGGCTTTGCGGTCGTCATCATCATGCTGATGACAAAAATGAACGGCGCTCCCGCAAGCGCTGTCATCACCTTTGTCTGCATGATGCTCGCCTTCCTCGTCGGCGCGGCAGGCAACGTCATCGAGGCGATGATCGCCCTGAAGTTCAAAAAGCTCGATGCGATCCCTCAGGCTCCCTACGGCAGCCCCTATGACAGCCCCTACGCCTATCCCCCTGCTGCTCCCCAGACTCAGCATACCGTCGCCTTTTCGTATGCTCCTATGCCTACGGCGCCTCAGACGACCCAGTATTGTCCGAGCTGCGGCAACCCCGCTCCCGCGGAAAGCATCTTCTGTGAGAAATGCGGTCAAAGACTGAAATAATTCCCACAATCAACGAACCCCTTATGACGCGATGTCATAAGGGGTTTTTCTGTATATATCAGTATATACTATTATATTATCGCAGGAAGCCGTTGATGATCTGTTCCTCCGCCTCCGTCTCGGTGAGTCCGAGCGTCATCAGCTTGATGAGCTGTTCGCCGGCGATCTTGCCGATCGCGGCTTCATGCACGAGAGAGGCGTCCACGTTGTTCGCCTCGAGCGCGGGAACGGCGAGGATCCTGCCGTTGTCCATGATGATGGAATCGCACTCGGTGTGACCCTTGCAGGCGGCGTTGCCGACGATCTTGAGATCGAGGCGCTGGTAGCTGTCGTCGCGCGCGACGCCTCGCGACACGATATCCGCCGATGAACCGTCGCCGCTCAGGGTGACGGTGTAGGTACTGTCCGCTTTCTGCACCTCATGGGTCATCAGGCGCTCCCTGACGACCAGCTTCGCGCCTTCCTTCAGCTCGGCGACCGTGGTGCGGACGGTGTCGTCCACGCCCTTGATCTGCACCATCTCCATCTCGCAGTAGCTGTTTTCCTCCATGTAGACCTCGGTCACGGGGTTGAGGATACGCTTGCCGGTTCCCGAGCCGGAGCCGTAGTGCTTCTCGGCATAACGGATGCGGGAATTCTTGCCTACATAGAAGCGGTGGATGCCGTCGTGCTGGGAATCATGCGCACCGCAGTTGTCGATGCCGCAGCCCGCGACGATCTCGATATCGGCGTTGTCACCGATGAAAAAGTCGTTGTAGACCTTTTCCTTGATGCCGCTCCGGGTGATGACAACAGGGATATGCACGGTCTCGCCCTTGGTGTTGGGCTTGATAAAGATATCGAGTCCGCTCACGCCCTCCTTGGGGACGATGTCGATGTTTTGGCTCGACTGACGTCCGATCGACTGGCTGTCGGAGCGGATATTATACGCGCCGGTGGGGATATCGGTGATGTCGGCGATCTCTTTGAGTAAATCCAGTTGTATTCCATTCAGTTCCATCGTGTATCTCCTTGCACTCAATCGGGCATCGGATTGCCCTGACAATTCGGCACCGCCGAGGGTGTTCCGATCAGGTCGGGCAGAACGGTTTCTTTCCTGCCCTGCTGTTTGAGCGAGCCGTTCTCGAGGACGATGATCTCGTCGGCGATGTTGAGGATGCGCTCCTGGTGCGAGATGATCATGATCGAGCGGTTGCTGATCTCCTCGCGCTGGGCGCGGAAGACCTCGATGAGGTTGTTGAAGCTCCACAGGTCGATGCCCGCCTCAGGCTCGTCGAATACCGTCAACAGGGATTTTCTCGCCAGCACCGAGGCGATCTCGATGCGCTTGAGTTCGCCGCCCGAAAGGCTCGCGTTGACCTCACGGTCGATGTAGTCCTTCGCGCACAGTCCCACCCGGGACAGATAGCCGCACGCCTGAGCGATCGAAAGATCTCTGCCCGCGGCGAGGCGGATCAGGTCGCGCACGCGGATGCCCTTGAAGCGCACCGGCTGCTGGAACGCGAAGCCGATGCCCATCTTGGCGCGTTCGGTGATGCTCTTGTCGGTGACGTCCTCGCCGTTGAAGTATATCTTGCCCGAGGACGGCTTCTCGATGCCCGCGATCAGCTTCGCGAGAGTCGACTTACCGCCGCCGTTCGGACCGGTGATCACAAAGAGCTTTCCGTCCGGGATCTCGAGGGTGATATCTCTGAGGATCTCTTTCTCTTTTCCGTTGTCGTCTACATGAAACGACAGGTTCTCTATTTTCAGCATGTTGTTCCTCCCGTTGAAAAGGCTCCCCCTTTTTTGAGGGAGCCGCCGATCACTGTTCCTTTTCCGTCTGCTTGTCCTTCTTTTTGAAGATGATGAGCTTCGAGAAAACATAGTTGAGAATGATCACGATCACGCTGACGATGATCTTGGCGACAAAGCCCTTGACGCCGAACATCTTCTGATCCAAGCCCCACGCGACCAGCAGCGGCACGCCGACCCATTCCAGCACGCCGGTGATCAGTCTCGCCGTGACAAAGAGCCACAGCTCCTTGAACGCGACGGAGGGCTTCCACGATTTGGATTCAAAGACCCAGATCTTGTTGGTAACAAAGGCGAACGCCACGCCCGCGACCCACGCGATAAAGTTTCCGAAGAAAACCGCGGGATCCAAACCGAACAGCAAAAAGTCGCTGCCCTTGAACGCTGAGTCGAGCAGAGGCTCGACCAGCCAGTAGGTCACCCAGTTGACCAGCGTGGTCAGCACGCCGAAGATGACATACAATATGATTTCCTTATATTTGATGAACAGTTGTTTGATCTTTTCCATATACTCTCAATCTTTCCTCATCTCATAGAGCGGGACTTGTCCCGCAGTTTCTCCGGTCACCGGTCACTGACTGCTGACCACTGATCACTGATGATCCTCTTCGAGGTTCGTTTCAGCCGCGATGTAGATCGGTCTGTCCTTCGCCTCGATATAGATCCTGCCGATATATTCGCCCAGCACGCCGACCGACATCTCGATGATGCCGCCCATGAACAGCACCGCGCACAGCGTGGTGACATAGCCGGGGACGTCGATGCCCATGATCAGCGTCTGGATCAGGGTGATGATGATCCAGACAAACGCGAGCGCCGAGATGATAAAGCCCAGCACCGCGATGATCCTCAGCGGCGAGACCGAGAAGCTCGTAATACCGTCGAGGGCATATTTGAACAGGCTCCAGAAGCTCCACTTCGTCGTGCCGACGGTACGCTCCACGTTCTGGTATTCGATCCACTTGGTCTTGTAGCCGACCCAGCAGAACAGACCCTTCGAGAAGCGCTGTTTCTCACACAGCTTGACGATCGAATCCACCATCTGGCGGCTCATGATGCGATAGTCCACCGCGCCGTCGGGCATCTTGACGTCGCTGATCTTGTTCTGGAACGAGAAGAACATCTTCGAGATCACCTGACGCAGCTTGCTCTCGCCCTTTTGCTTCGCGCGGTAGAGCGCACAGCAGTCAAAGCCTTCCTCAATCCCCGCGATCATCTGGGGGAACATCGCCGGCGGGTGCTGGAGATCGGCGTCCATCACGATGACATAGTCGCCGGTGGAGTTATGGAGTCCCGCGTACATCGCGGATTCCTTTCCGAAGTTGCGAGAAAACGAGATGTACTTCGCGTTGTCATACTTTTTCGCGAGTTCTCTCATGACCTCGAGCGTCCTGTCCTTGGAACCGTCGTCGACGAAGATGTACCGAAAGCGGTATTCGGGGATGGTCGCGATGACCTTGTTGGTCTCTTCGATGAACAGCGGAAGGACCTCTTCCTCATTATAGCAGGGTACAACGATATCAATCAGCTTCAATATCCACACCTCTATCCTGATTTCAATTCTCAACTATTATTGTAGGGAAAGGGCTTGCTCCGCCCGAAAAAGAGTCACCGGAATGCACGATGGTTGTTTCAGGTTCAAAGCCCTAGTTATAGTTATTATAACAAATATAGACGCATAAGTAAATGAGTTTAAAAAATTTTTATGAAAAATCCGAATTACCTGTTTACCTTGACCGGATTTAATGGTAATATTAATTTGAATATTTATGTCGCGCGGTCATATCCGCGCACAAAAGCCGATAGGAGATCATCTATGTCTGCTGTAAATAACAAAACCGCAAAGTCCCCCTCAGGGCTTGGGAACCGGAAGGTGAAGGATTTCTTCAAGGATATCATGAAGAAGCCCTCGCCGAAGCCCCCCACCCTGCGTCAGGAGTCCTTCATCGAGAAGTACGCCCATGTCCTCTATATCCTTCTGGCGTTCCTGATCCCGTTCCTGCTGATGTTCTTCGCCTTCAAGGTGATGGGCGTCTCGCCCTACGGCGACAAGCAGATCCTTGTCACCGACCTGTGGCACCAGTACTATCCTTTCATCGTGGATTACCAAGCAAAGCTCAAGGCGGGCGAATCACTGCTCTGGTCATGGACCTCGGGCGGCGGCACGAACTATGTCGCACTGATCGCCTATTATCTGGCTAGTCCCCTGAACTTCCTGTCTGTGCTGGTCCCCGCCGATTCTCTGCGCGAGTTCCTCTTTGTGATCACCTGTGTGAAGATCGGCTGTGCGGGCATGTTCTTCTCGCTGTTTCTGCGCATCACCTTCAAGCGCCGCGATATCTCCATCACCGCGTTCGGTGTGATGTACGCTCTGTGCGCGTTCATCATGGGCTACTACTGGAACATCATCTGGCTCGATTCCGTCGCCCTGCTGCCGCTGGTGATCGCGGGCGCGTTCGCCCTGCTGCGTGACGGCAGGTTCAAGCTCTATATCATCTCGCTGGCGCTGTCGATCCTCGCCAACTACTACATCGGACTTTTCGTCTGTGCCGCGGTGCTGCTGTGCGCCGTCGGCTATTCGATCGTGGAGCTGAAGGGCTGGAAAAAGCTCGTCCGCGATTTCTTCAAGATGGCAGGCTGTTCGATCGTCGCGATCATGATGACCGCCATGCTGACTCTGCCGGCATACTTTGCCCTCGGTCATGCCTATTCCTCGTCGAACTCCTTCCCCGAGAAATTCGCCGTCAATATTGCCTCTACTCCCGACTTCGGCGGTGTGCTGGAGGGCATCTGCAAGACGATCTCCAACTCGGTCGCCTTTGTCCAGCCGACCGCTAAGGAGGGTCTGCCGAACGTTTACACCGGCGTGATCACGATCTTCCTCGCGATCCTGTTCTTCTTCTGTTCAAAGATCAAGCGACGCGAGCGCATCTTCTGCGGAGTTTTGGCGCTGTTTTTCCTGACGAGCTTCGTCATCCGTCAGCTCGACTATATCTGGCACGGCTTCCACTTCCCGAACATGCTGCCGTACCGCTTCTCGTTCCTCTACTCTTTCCTGTTGATCTACATGGCGTTTCGGGTGTTCATGTACATCGACTATGTGAAGATCGCCTCGGTGATCGGCGCGATCTGCGGCTTCCTCGTTTATCTGTACATCGCGGGCATCTACTTTGATGACGCGAACGTGAACCTGACCACCATGTTCGCCACTGTTCCCGAGGGCGAAAAGCAGGCGGATCCCATCCTCCTTTCCGGCTGGATCGGGATGATCCTCGCCGCATGGATCCTGCTCTATGCCCTGCGCGAACGCCTGCCGCGGCTCTTTACCGCTGTCGGCGCTGTCGGCATCGGTATCGCAACGGTCGTTTTCATTCTCGATCTCTATAAAAAGCTCGACGTCAGCGCCCTCAAGTCCCAGCCCGCCGAGGTCGTCGATGCCGCCGCACCGGCTGCCGACAACATCCCCACGATCCTCACGATCATTCTTGTCGTCCTGATCGCGGTGATCGCAGTGATCCTGCTGTCGCGTCTGAACGCCGACAACGCCGCGCTCAAGACGATCGTTTCCGTGGTTCTGGTACTGCTCGCGCTGTTTGAGGGGCTGTTCTCCGCCGCCACCGGCGTGCGCACGGTCTCCGTCACCGACGCGACCTCCTATCCGCTCGGCACGACCAGCTCCGCCGAAGCCGCGGCATATGTCCGCGAGCTGGAGAAGGACAACGTCGATATCGCCCGCGCCGAGACCACCCGCTACCATACCCTCAACGATAACGCACTGCTCGGTATCAACGGCATCTCGATGTTCAACTCGATGGTCAACATGCCCATCACGAACTACATGGAAAAATTCGGTATCTGCGGCTGGATCGCCTCGAACCGCTACACCTATATGGAAAGCTCGCCGTTCACGGATCTCATGCTCAACTTAAAGTACCTGATCGATCCCTACTACGGCTCTTATCGCGACACGATCCACTATGAGAAGATCTACACCGCCAACGCGCCGAAATCCGGCGGCAACCCGGCGATCGTCATGCAAAACCGCTACTATCTGCCGATGGGCTTCATGGTCAACGCCGATCTGCTGCGCTATAAGGCGAACGATCCCGTCGGCTTCATCAACAAGATCGGCAAGACGAACTTCACCGCCGACTATGTCGCCGCGACGGACAACCCCGTTGAGAACCAGAACAACTTCTTCCGTCTGTCGACCGGCATCGACAGCGATCTGTATATCCCCCAACAAGTCACCCTGACCGAGGGTGGCACCGCCGACGATGAGATCAACCTCACCTCGGGCGACCAGTACGCCTTCAGCTCAAAGAACAGCAACTCCTCCTATAAGCTCAGCGCGAACGCCTCCGCGACCGGCACCGCGCTCGCCTATGTCACCGGCTCGGGCGTTGAGGATGTTTCCCTCCATGTCAATGACACCTACCTCGGTCACTTCGGCACCAAGCGCCCGCTGATCATGATGATCGGCGACGTCAAGAAGGGCGACAAGATCACCGCCGAGCCCAAGGTCACCAACTCGTCCTCCGGCTCGATCACCTGTGATATCATCATCCTCAACGAGGAAATGTTCCGGCGAGCCTATCAGCAGTTCTCCCGCTCCGTACTGGACGCCGAGGTCGTTTCCGGCACGCGCCTTTCGGGTACGATCAACGCGGTCGAGGACGGTCTGTTCTACACCTCGATCCCCTATGTCACCGGCTGGCGCGCCTATGTCGACGGCGAGGAGGTCGAGATCACCCCGGTCGGCGACGCGATGCTCGCGTTCAAGCTCTCCGCCGGTGAACACACGATCGACCTGAGATACTCCCCCGAGGGCTTCAAGCTCGGCATCATCGTATCCGTACTCGGACTGGTCATCTTCATCCTGATGATCCTCGCCGTGTGGCAGAAAAAGCGCCTGCTCCCCGTCTGGAGGCGCGTGACAGGCAAGGCGAAGGGCGCCCTGCCGAAGAAGCTAAAGCCCGCTGCTCCCGACGCGACCGCCGTCGCCGAAAGCGATGACTCCGCCCTGCCATCCGAGACCGACGAGAACATTTTCCCCGAGGACGAACCGTCCGGCGAACCCGACGTAATCGCCGAGGAACCCGACGGCGACTCCGTCACCTGACAACAAAACGTTATCAAAAATGGGCTGTCACGTGACAGCCCTTCTTTATTGCCGTATACCTTTGATCGTTTCGATGTCTGAACTGACCTGTGCGGTCAGCTCGTCAACAGAGGAGAACTTCCTCTCGGGTCGGATGAACCGTGAAAGCTCACAGACTGCCCGCTCGCCGTACAGCTCCTCGCCGCCGAAGTCGAGCAGAAAGGTCTCGCACAGCGGCTGCTCGTTCTCGCCCACGGTCGGATGCACGCCGATATTCGTCGCACCTCGGTAGGTCACGCCGTCCACGGTCACGCGCGAGGCATACACGCCGTAGCGCGGCACGACCAGCCCCTCGCCGATCGGGAGGTTCACGGTCGGGAATCCCATCTTCGTTCCGATATGGTTTCCCGTGCCGATGCGCCCGCCGACAGAGTAGCGATAGCCGAGCATCACGTTCGCGCCCTCGATATCGCCCGCGACGAGCTTCTCGCGGATCGCGGTCGACGACACCGCCTGACCGCCGAGGTCGACCGGCTCCTTCACCGAGACCTCGATCCCGAGCGCCGTGCAGATCTCCGCGAGCATCCGTGTATCCCCGCCGCCGTCCTTGCCGAAGCGATAGTTGTAGCCGCAGACGACGCGTCTTGCCCGAAGCTGATCTCTCAGCACGCGGGTGATGAATTCCTCGGCGCTCAGCTCACGGCTACTCCGAAAATCCGCGAAGATCAGCGCGTCGATCCCGCGTTCGGCAATCAACCGAGCCTTGCGGTCGTTGTCCGTCAAAAGGTGAATGTCCGACCTGCCCATCACCCTCGCGGGACTCTCTGAAAAGGTCAACACCGCCGAGCGGCACACGCCCTTGTGCATCACGCAGTCGTCGATGACCGCCCGATGTCCGCGATGCACGCCGTCAAAAAATCCCAGCGCGACGTGGCACTCATATCCTGTTTTCGCAAAATCCTCAATGCTGTGAAAAATCTCCATGACACTCTGCTTTCCGATGGATGAATTAATACTAATTTCAATTAAAACGCTTAAACAAGATATTTGCGGAAAATTTCGCAGAGCAAGGCGGAGATCGCAGGCAGGCTGGCGCCTGTCAAGATCGACAACGCAGCTATGCGGAATTTAACGCAATAG
>JAFSRK010000006.1 GCA_017446165.1 Ruminococcus sp. | reverse complement strand
CACAAAGGGCGCTTGATCCCAACCGGGGTCTAGCGCCCTGATTTTATTCTGATGAATATCGAAGTCAGTGACCGGTTGTAGGGGCGGGTCTTGACCCGCCCGTTCACGCAGCGACCGCAATTCAATGGACTAATCATACGTCGCGCCGCAGAAAAAGCACAGGGGCTGTCGCAAAACAAAAAATGTCATTCTGAACGGACACGCGTGTCTGTGAAGAATCTGAAAGTGCATACTTTTCCGTTAGATTACACATGAAAGGTGTAATGGAATTGGATAGATTGCACTGTAAGATTCTTCGACAAGCTCAGAATGACACTAAAAGGGGCTATCGCGTTTCTTAGCGCGACAGCCCCCTTTTCATTGCAGTTGATTATCTATTATGTTTTACCGAATCATGTCCAATCATCGGGCGGGAACAAACGGAAGTTCATCTTCTCCGCTCACCATGATGACGTCCTCGATCTCAAACTTAATGATCTCTACCTCTGTGAGTTCATATTTTTCTTTCATTCAGCACACCTCCATTAGTTAAAATATCTTTCGGCAGACTGCCAATACCGGTACAGCGCCTTGAGTACGTTTTTCAGGTTTTCTGTAGTCCCACTGTCGGCGAGCTTATTCTTACAATAGTTCAACGGGCTGTACTTGACTTCTGCGCCGCTGACGTTCAGCGTGAATACATCGCCGATATTCTTCGCTTTGATACCTCTGATACGCGCCACCTGATAACTGCCGTTCGGCACAGTTTCGACTTTATAGTCGCCGCAGGAGAATCTGAGTGTTTCGCTACTCTTGAAGTAGAGCGAAAGGGTGGTCTCGGATTTCAGCGAGAGGGTCGCGCCCTCATAGGTCGTGTCACCCGGCAGATCGCCGATGACTGCCTCTGCTGCGCTGATCTCAACGTCGCCGAGTTCCTTCTCTGTTTCATCCAGCTTTTCGTTCGCAAGCCCTGTGGAGGTCTTGTCGAAGTAGATCTGTGCATATGCGCCGTAGTTGAGCATCGCCTTGACCAGCGGGAGAGCCTTCGACCATTCCTCGCTCTCAGCAGCGTGATCGATCAGATAATCGGCATAGCCCTTGACGGAATAGGTGTATATTTTACCCGATTTGCCGTTGTCCATCATCTGCGCCTTGATCTCGGAGGTCATCTCCTTCGCTGCGACGTTACACTTGAACACATAGCAGCGCTTCCCTTGGACAACCTCGAACCTCGCGTCCTTGACGTAGACGATCTGTTCGCCGGGTTCGCCGTTCTTCGGGATCGTGAAGTGCATATAGGCGGTGTCGCTGTGTGCGACGTCGTCGGAGAGCTGCATATAGAAGTTGACGCCGATATCGCCGTCAAGGCTCAGGGTATAGCCGTACAGCTTTGCGCCGAAGCCGTCAGTATAGTATTCCTTCGTATCGGTATAGATACTGCCGTCGAATTCAACGGTAGCAGTATAGATAATGGGTTCCGACGCCCCGCCGCCCTCGACGCGTGCGTTAACGGTCACTGCACGGTCGCAGTCATCGTCGGCACAAGTAAAGGTTGCCGTCGCCGATTGGTAATCCTCGCTCCAGCTCCACACGGGGTCGCCGTAGGCATGAGCCTCGGTCACGATGTCGGTATAGGTCTTGCCGCCGAGCAGAGCCGTCGCGGTATAGACATGACCGTCCGCGTCGCGTTCAACGGCAACGGTCGCGTCGACAGTTTCCTGATGCTTGCAGCGGGAATCCGTACAGGTGAAGGTCGCAGTTGCCGTGCGGTGATCATCCGCCCACGACCACTTCGGCTCACCGTAGGTGTGATCGTCGGTGAAGACGTAGGTCATGCTCTGTTCCCAACCCGTAGTGGAAAGGTATGTGCCGTGAGGCAGGTGCGCCGTCACCTTCATGTGGTTGAAGGTACTCGCGCTCGATGTGATCTTACCCGGATAAGTGAGCGTGATATCGAGGGTATAGCCGTCCGGGCTGTTCGCCCATGAGAAGGCGTAGTTGCCGAGCTTTCCGAGTCGGGAGGTATTGCCGGTGACCTTGGTAACATAGAGGACATAGAAGGTATAGGGTGCGATCTCGTAGATGTTCTCATTCAGCACAAGCTCGAACTGAGTCTTGGTGCCGGAATAGAGACCGCTTTTGTCGCCTGAACCCAGCACGGTGATCGGCTTGCCGTTAAAGGTCTTGGGGATCACGAGCTGCGTCAGGTTTGCAGTCGGACCGGTATAGTGATTGATACGGTATTCGGTATCGTTGTTGATCAAAGCAAAGTCGAAGTAGCTCAGGTCGACAGAATCGACCGACCCGCCGACAACGCCGTCCTTGACCTCATAATAGTTTCCGTCGACCTCGGCATATGCGATATTACCGAGGATATATGCGCCGTTTTCGTCGATATACGGTTCCTTCATCGCATTATACTTCACGAATTCGGCTCTGACGATCACGTCGGTATCCGCCATGATCAGGTTACCGTCGATGATGTTGACAGGATCGTCATCCCATTCATCATCGACCACAGCTTCAAGACTCCACAGCGCATATCCCTCGTCGGGAGTGACGGTGAGCGGGACTTCATCATTGAACTGTGCCGTGGCTGCGCCGGTGACGGTACCGTGTTCCGCTGCTGCGTAAGTAATATGGAGGTCTTTTTTCTTGAACGTTGCGGCGACGGTCACGTTGCTCTCGGGCATCGTGAACTCGTCATTCGTCACGGTGATTGCCTGATCGCTGCTGTCCCTGACGGTGAGCGTGTCGCGCTCATAGCCGGTCGCGGGGATGACCTTGAGCGTTATCGTGTCGCCCTCATCGGCGGAATACACGCCTCTCACCCATCCGCCGCTTGTCTCAGCGTAGGTGATCTCGAAATGGGTCTGCTTGAATTCGGCGGTGACGGTGACGTCCTTATCGGGCATCGTGAAGCTCTGACCGCTGACAGGAATCACATTATTATCAGCATCCGTGACGGTCAGCGATGCGAGCTGCCAATTCTCGTCCGGAGTGATCGTGAGGGTAATCTTCTCTCCCTCATACGCAGAATCCTTATCGGCGGTAACGGAGCCGTGCTGCACATCGGCGATCGTGACGGTATGCTCGGATTTTTCTACCGTTTTCACATCCGTATAGGTCGTGTCGTTGATCGTGACCGTGGCGGTATAGGTGGTCTTGTCGACCGCTTTGTCTGCGGTGACGGTCGCGTCATAGGTTTCCTGATGCTTGCAGCGGGTATCGGTACAGGTCATCACCGCCGCAGCAGAGGAATAATCGTCCGACCATTCCCAAGTCGGTTCATTGGAATAGCGATGGTCGTCGATGAAGTCGAAGGAGCCGTTGGCAACGGCGTAGAGGAAGCGTGTAGAGTGCTTTATGTGGAAAACGCTCACAGTCCGCTCAAAGCTGTCGCCGTCGATGATGATCAAGTCGGGATAGTTAAGATAGAGATGAAGCTGTTCTTTGTTAACGGCGAACGCCCTGCTTCCGATCTTGTTCAGATTTGAGGTATCGCCCTCTACGGAAAGCACGTTCAAACCATCAAAGCATTTGTCGTTGATCGTCCTGACGTTCTCGGTCAGGATCAAGTTGAATGTATTATAATTACTGAATAGCTTTCTGTCGCCTTTACCGAGAACGGTGATATCCTTGCCGTCATAGGTCTTGGGGATCTCAAGATCCATATTGGGAGTAACGGCGCCGGTATATTTCGTGATCGTCAGCGTGCCGTCGCCGTTGTCGGCGAAATCGAAGTACAACAGCGTGATATCGCTCAGCTCTTCGCCGACAGAGCCATCCTCCTTCACGGCAAAATACAGATCGCCGAGGACATAGTGTTCTCTGACGCCGGGGATATACGCGCCGTCGTCGTCGATGTACGGCTCGACCTGATCTACATGCCTTGCCTGAGAAAGCGGAACGGTCACTGTATCGTGATAGGTCTCGTCGCCGATGACGACCGTCGCGGTGATCCGGCAGTTCGATCCGACAACCTCTGAGGTAATGTCAGCGTCAACGGTCGTCTGTTCGCGGCAGCGTGAATCGGCACAGGTGTAGGTCGCTCTCGCCGCGGTATAGTCGTCGCTCCATTTCCATGTGATATTGCCGTCACACGGATGCTCGTCGGTGAAATCATATGTCAGGCTCCGCGCACTGTGATTGCCGCTGAGCGTGGTGGCGTGCTTTAAATGAGCGGTCACATTTGTATATTCGAAGGCGAATGCGGAGCATTTGATCTCGCCGGGATAATCCAGTCGTATATCCAGCTTGTTACCGCCGGTTCGATTATATGAAAAAGCGTCACTGCCGATCTCTTTGAGTCCGGAGGTATCGCCGGAAACCTTTGCGATCCTCGTATATCTAAAGGCGCTCGACCTGATCGTAGTTACATTCTCGGTCAGAACCACCTCATACGGGGTAGATACCCTGCCCAGCACATCGCCGAAGTAGAGCGTTGTGATCTTTTTGCCCTGATAGGTTTTGGGGATCTCGAGCTTCGTCAGATTTGCTGTAGGTCCGGTGTAACGGGAGATTCTCAGATCTGTGTCGTCCACATCATCGAACTTGAAATACGAGAGGGAGAGATCGGTGATCTGGTCGCCCATGCAGCCGTTTGATCTAACAGAATAATACTTATCGGTAGGACCGAATACAGTGAAATGTTCGACCGTACCGAGGATATATTCGCCGTTTTCGTTGATATAAGGCTCAACGCGGTCAACATAAGTATAGAAGTACGCCGTCACCGTAACTTTATCAGCGGGCATGGTGAACCGGTCGGAATATACGTCGTAGGTCTTTCCGTTTTCTTCTTCGATATTCAGGTACGCGAAGCGGTAGCCGTCGTCGCTGTCCGCCTGATGGTTGATGGTGACGATATCGCCCTTCTTTGCGTACGAAACATCGGCAGTTGCCGTGCCCCGAGCGGTTGACTCCACTGTGACGGCGTATTCCGCGTTATCCTTTGGGATCATGACGCCCTTGTACGAGGAAAGAGAGGTCGTCCCGTCCCACCATGAATAGTCGTATCTGCTGTTCGCCACTGTCACCGCGACGCCGAGCGCCTTGGTGCTATCGGTCAGGTTGACATAGCTAACAGCTCTGAATGTCGAATGAGCGTCGAACGTACTTCCCTCTTCTATATCGATGGCGCCCGCACTCTCTGACGAGGAACCGGCAGCATAAGAACGGGAACCTTGCATCGAAATCGAAACATTCGCGTTATTCTTGATCAATATGCCGTCTTCTTGTTCCGGGATCCACAAGCCATAATTATATGAATTGCCGACTGCGTTGATATTGATCTGACAGCCGTCGATCGTCAGAGGCACTTCGGTATCGATTCCATACATGTATGTAGTATCGCCGTTATAGTCGATGGATAGCGAGCCGCTGCCGGAAATCGTCATACCCGGAGAGGTTGATTTCATTTGTATGAATACGCTGTCATTTGCACGATCTACTGAACGATTTACGTTTCCGATCCGGTTCTCACCCTCGAGGACGATATGAAACGGCTTATCATAGTTTTCAAAGTATCTGATACCGAAATCATAAATAATGTTGTAGGGTGCTATGTTAAAGTTCGCGTTGTTGAGGGTCAGGGTGTTGGTATCGACGTCATAGCTGACGGTGCCGTCGCCGAGGACGTCGGTATAATTGTCCTTGGTGATATAGACGCCGCCGACAAAGATATTCAGCGATCTGTCAAAGGTCTGAGCGCATCTGTCGGTATAGACGATGCCGTCAATCGTCACGGACGCGGTATAATTCCGCTCGAAGAGGTGATCCTCGGCGGTAACGGGCGCGTTGATCAAGTGGTAGTCCTCGACGCAGTCCGCACAGCGGTACTCCGCAGTCGCGGTGACCTCACCCTCGGTGTTCCACGTCCAGACCGGCGCGGTGTGCTTGGAGTGATTGCAGTACGGCACGATGGTTTTGCTGCAGAAGCTGCCTGTATCGTTAACGCTATATGTGCCGGCGTTGTAGACATCATTGTCTTTATCCTTATCCTTGAACGCTTTATACAGGACAACGGTTCCCATATAATTATCCGAGTAGACGCTCGTTGAGGTCAGGCTTCGCCAGTTAAGGCTAACCGTGCAGTTTTCCGGGTTCCGCCAATCACCGATGCCGGACTTGGCAGACGAACCTACATAGCTTTTTACGCTGATATCGCCGCCGGTGATATTGATCTCGCTGTCCGGGACATTATAGGAGCCGATCGCCGCGGAATCCATACAGGAGGTCGCTTTGATCTTGCCGCCGGAGATATTGACGGTACTCTTTTTGCCGAACATACATCCGATGCCGACAGCGTCTTCCAGACGATCGAATTCGATCTCGCCGCCCTTGATGTTGACGATATAGGTTCGGCCGTCTACGGCATCATCATCGCCATAGAAGCCGACAGCAGGCGCACCGTTGCCGCTCACTTTGATCTTGCCCTTGTTGACGGTGATCGCGCCGCAGTGATCTTCCGCACAGCCGATACCCGGCTCAAGATAACCCGGCTTAAGGTCGTAGATACCACCGTTGATATTGATCGTTATCCTATCCCCGCCGTCGTTCATGTCTTGGCTTGTACCGATACCTGTGTCGTTTGCTTCGGTGTCCGCGCTCAGCTTGCCGGTACCCGCGCTCTGACCCCAGACCGTCAGGGTCGCGCCGCCGGCGACGTTGATTCCCCTGTTCGCCGTGAAGGTGGTGTCGTCACAGAGGATCAGGTTGACGTTGCCTTTACAATTCGGTCGGTGATCGATCGTTGTGTTCTCAGTGACCGCGTACCATCCGGCGGTGAGTTCTGTTTCATCGCCTAAGATCTGAGCCGCTGTGACGGTGATGTCCGAACCGTTGAGGTTGCGATAGGTGACCTCGACTGTGCGGTCGAGCATGGGCAGGACCTCGCGCTGAACGTCGGTGTACTCTGTGCCGTCCACCGTCGCCTTCGCGGTGTGGACGCGCTCACCCTCACTCGTTTTGGTCGGCTGGACGGTCGTTATATGCGTGACCGTCGCTTGAGCGGTGATGACCTCCCCGTCGACCGTACAGGTCAGGGTCAGGGTCGCCGCCTCAAAGCCGTCCCATTCCCACACGGGATCGCCGAAGTGATGGCTGCCGATATGGGTGGTGCGGCTTTTCGTATCCGTATATGTTTTGCCGTAAACCGTAAGGGTCGCGATGTAATCGGTTCTGCCGTAGCCGGTCTCGGTCGGCTCGGTGATGACCTTCGTGGTGATCGCGTCGCCCTCGGCGGTATAAGCTACCGTCTCGCCGCAGTCGCGACACACAAAGGTCGCCGTCGCCGATGTATAGCCTTCCCACACCCACGAGGGCGTTTTGAAATCATGGACATGACCCGCGTGACGAAGCGTTTTGTTCGCAAGCGTGTTGTTATTCTCGACCGTACCGATATTATACAGGTTGAAACCGTCGGTCAGATAGGCTGTGATCTCCACCTTGCCCTCATATCCGGTCGAGCGGATAGAAGAAGCTTCGTCCGTCAGGCTGAGCGTGATCGTGCCGCCCGCGTTGATCGCGGAGATCTCAGAATCGGTAGCCGTGACATTTCCGCCGGTGATCGTAATGTTGCGGTCCACATTCATATAGGGGACATTGACGGTCCCGCCGCTGATGGTCAGATCCTTTCCGGCATAGATACCGGCATTCTCAACCGAACCGTTGATGATGATATCGCCGGCGCAAAAGAGCTGGGTATATTCATCATAAGGATCGGGCGCCGAGATGGCGCCGCCGCAGAGAGTGAAGCTCGCGCCTTCATCCGTCAGGCTGATCAGATCGCTGACATTTTCGGACTTGAACCTGCCTGTACCCTTCTCCTGAGAGTAGATATTGAGCGTGACGGCTTCGTCGGAACAGATACCGGTTAACGCATCGGCAAAGGTCAGCGTCACATCGTCGGCGATGATGATGTGAAAATCCGTCATAGCGTTATACTCGCTGAGCTTCAGCTCGAGCGGTTTGTTGAAAACAGTATCCGCCATGACATAATACCACCCCGGGGTGATAGAGGTAATGCCGTTTGAAAGATAGTTTGCTTCTGCCGTATGCTCGGAGCCGTCAGCGTCGATATATTCGACAGTCACCGTCGCCGCCGAAACTGCGGCAGGCAGCACGGTGAACATCGTCAGCACCATGACGACCGAAAGCAGCATACTGACAGCTTTTTTCATTATCTTCACGGATATTCTCCTTCCTATATATAGCCCTATAGGGAACCCTGATTCGGGTTCCCTATGATTGTTGTCTTATACTGGGATCGGCTTGCCGATCTTGTCGCTTTTCAGAAGATCCGCCAACCATCTCTGGATGCCGGTCGCGTCGAGGATGGTGATGATCTCGTCCTCGTCGACGTCCGCCGCAGCGTTGACGAACCGCTCGACCTCGAGATCGGCGAGTCTGCGCTGGATCGCGGTCGCGTCGAGTACGGTGACGGTGCCGTCGCCGTCCGCGTCGCCGAGGAGGATATCCCTCGTGACCGTGACGGTATATTCACGAACCGCGTCATAGATATCGACCGAAGCATACAGCGTCGTCGTGCCGGCAGAAACCGCCGTCAGAACGCCGTTCTTGTCGACCGTCGCGACGCCGGTGTCCTCGACCGAGTAGACGACCTTGCCGTCTCTGAAGTGGCTCGAAGGCTCATAGCTGCCGTCGAGCGCGATGCTCTCGCCCGCCTCGAGCGTGATCGAGCCGCCCAGCTCCTTGTCGTTATCCTTGTCAATGACATTGACATAGTACGGAGCGTCCGCCTCGATCGTGATATAGCTTGTCGGAGATACCCTGTTGCCGTCCTTGTCAACAATCTGGGTATAAACGGTGGTAAAGCCGTAAGTAAAGCGATCCTCGGGGATCTTGAACGTGGTCGCGATCGATTTCGCCGTGCCGTTCTCGCTCTCGACGTCCTCAAGCTCCGCGATCGGGATATCGAGGAAGAGCTTGCCGTCAGCCGGCTTGCCGCCTGTGTCGATGTTAGCGGGTCCGACGACCAGTCTGTCGGTATCGCGCATCGGAATGTTGCCGTTGCTGTTGACGACCGCGCTGTAGAAGAAGTCGTCGGAGCTCAGCGAGCCGTTTTCGTGGCGGTTGGAATCCGCGATCGCGTTGACCGAATAGGCGGGGTCGACCTTGATGACGTCCTCGAACACCTTGAACGGAGCGTTATCGTAAACATCGCTGTCAAAGCCGCCCTCAATATTCTCCAGCACCGCCGAAATGATGACATAGCCGTTCTCGGAGAGCTTGTCGGGCATCTTGAAGTCCGTGAAGGAGATCTTGTCTCCGTCAACGGATTCAACGGCGATCGCATTGTTACCGTCAACATGGACCTTCGTGATCTCACTCGGATCGAGCTTGACATCCTCAAAGGGAACCAGCGCGATCAATTCCATATCTTCGCTGTCCGGGTCGAAATCTTCGCTGTAATCCTTGTTCTCGTCGTACTGACTCTTATCGATCATCAGGAACGATACCACGAAGCCGTTGGCGGTTTTCAGACCGTCGTTCTTGACGGTGACGTCGAACTCGAGTTCCTCACCGGCGGCGGGATACTCGTTCACCGCGGTGACCTCGATCGACTTGACGGAGGCGACCGTCTCGAAGCGGATGCCGCGCATCGTCAGATCACGCGCCTTGAAATCGGTCGCGTCGGCGGATGAGGCAAAGCGGTTACAGACGACCAGCAGCTCGCCGTTGTCCAGATCGGCGATGGCAGGTTCGTCGTTATACACCGCAAAGTAATCGCCCGCTTCGGTCTCGGTCAGGCGGATGGGATCCGACCAGCAGTTGCCGGATTCTGAGGACTCCTTGCTGACGATATATGACTGAGCATAAAGCTCCTGTTTGATCTTTCCGTTCTCCTCGATGCCCTGCAGCCATACGACATAGAGGTTGCCCTTGTCGTCGACAAAGGGCTTGAAACCCGAATAGGAAGGCTCGATATCAACGCCGTAGGTGGGATAGAAGATATAGCTCCAGCTTTTGCTGTCGCCGTCGGCGAGCAGACCGTCGTTATTGACGACGCCGCTGTCGATCATTTTGCCGAGGTTGCTCCACGCAACATCGTTCTTGCCGTGCTGCCAGAAGAGATAGACCGAATCGGCTGTCTTGACCAGCTGCGGGCGCGATTTGGCTACGCCGAGATGCTCGGTGCCGTCGTCGTCGGTATAGGCGCTGTCGTTTGTGAGCTGGTTGACGGTCGCGTTGCCGGTGGTGAGGTTGCGGATCTTGACGAAGATCTCTCTGTCCTCGTCGGTCTTGAGATCGTTATCCTCGTCAACGACGAAGGAATAGATCAAAAAGTCCTTCCAAACCATATTCTCGAGGTCGATGACGTTGGGGTTATTGGTGGTCAGAGTCGACTCGTCGCCGAGGTTCTTCCATGTATCGGTCTCGCTGTCATAGGCGCTGTTAAGCTTGAGGGGATCAAACTCCGTTTCCCATTTGTGTGTATCGTTATCATACTGCGCGGTGCGCACATAGCTGTTGTTGGTCGTGCTGACCGCCATCGCCATTGCCTGATCCTCCGGGCTGAGTCCCTGAGCAACGGTGTTCAGATCACTCGACAGATAGGTGACGCCGATGATCTCACGATCGCCGCTGTGACAGTAGAAGCCGGAGGGGTTGGAGTTGTACTGTGCGGCATCCTGTTCGCTGACAAGCGTACCGTCGATCTGAGCGGGGCTTTCCGAGGAAGCGGCTCTGAGTTCGGACTTCTCAACCAAAGCGGTGTAGACATTCCTCTGCTTGAGGTACTGCTTCATATAGTTGTCGTCCTCATGGGTCGCGTTCGGCAGGATCGTCGCCGTCCATGTGATCATGACCCTGTCGCCGGCGTCGGTGATCTGAGGCTCCAGCGCGCCGTTGACGGCGGTGTCGCCGTTCTTCGCCTGGATGACGCCCGGCTTCGAGAGCCAAAGATCCTTTGCCTTGTCATAGATCTGATAGCGCAGCACGGTGCGGTCGTCGCCCGGAATATTACTGTCCTCGTCGACATAGACGAGCAGCAGCTTGTCGCCGCCGATATCGAGCAGCTGAGGATCGGCGTGATCAAAGCCGCCCGTCTTGAGTTCAAAGTCTGTTTTCTGCTTATAGGTGCTGCCGGTCTCAGCGAGATCGGTCGCGGCGGACGCGGTCCAGCGTGAGGGATCGCCCGCTTCTTTATAGCTGAACGTCGAGGTCGTCTGAGCCGCATCGGCAGACGAGCCGGTGCTTGCGACATTCTTCTTGTTCAGCTTATCCAGTCTTTGGAGGTCTTCATAATAACCGAGATCGGCTTCTGCCAGCGCAAGGGAGAAGGTTTTGGTCGCGATGACCAGATCGACCCATACCTTCATCGTGATATCCGCGTGGAATCCGCCGTCCCTGATGCCGTCGGAATAGCCGTGCTTCTTGAGCAGCGCGTCCTGATCGGGGAAGCGGTCGGCGACGTTCGCCCACCAGATGAAGCTGACGGTCGCGCTGACACCTCCGCGCACGCCGAGGACGCCGCGGATACCGGCGCCGACATAAGCGTTGAAGTTGACTGCGCCGTTGAGGGTGAATTCCTGAACATTCTCGGGTTCAAAGTATTCGATCGGCTTCTCCTTCGTGGCGCTGTCGGGCTTGCCGATGCCCATCGTACCCAAGGCGCTGAGGTTGATATCGAAGCCGAAGTAAACGGGTACAAAGAGAACCGCGGTGTAAAACACCATTCTGTACCACGCGTAAGCGCCGATGAAGACGCCGCCGCCGATGAAATCGAGCGACTCGCCCTGTGAGGTACAGATTCGTCCGAGATCGATATAGAGTCCGAACGTCGCTCCGACGCCGCCGCCCTTGACCGGAACGAGAGCTGCCTTACCGCCCTCTTCCTTCACAGCCTTGTTGGCGTCCTGCAGGAAGGAACTCAGCTCCTTCATGTCCTTGAACGCCTGAGGAATGCCGGACAAGCCGTGCGAACCGATGCCGTAGTCGTTGCCGGTATCGGTTCCGCTTTCACCCGAGGTCTTTGACAGCTGCTCGGGCATGATGCCGAAGCAGATGCGGATGCCGTTGCCGGGCAGCGTGGTGGTTTTGAATACGATGCTTCCCGCCTTGAACATCGCGTTGAACGCGCCTAAGACCGGGAAATCGATGTATTCGGACATGAGGCTGTCGGTCTCGAGCATCGTCAGCTCCTCGATATCGGGCAGCGTCGCCGCCGGCTGGATAAACACCGTGCCGGTGTCGATCGGAGGATAGGTCATTTCGGCGAGTGCGCCGCCCTCGACGGGGTTGCCGTCCTGGTCGATGACCTCCTCGGTCATCCTGCGGTCGGTCGTCAGACGGACATAGAGCTTGTCGCTCGACAGCAGTCCGACGGAGTTGCTGGCGGAGAAGCGGAACGTCCATGTTTCCTTATCGCCGTTCGTCTCGGGGGTATATCTCTTCTCTTCTTCCTTATCGAACTTATCGAGCGTCGCGAGCTTGATCGGCTCGGCGTTCTTGGGATGATAGGCAAAAAGCTCGATTTTGGTCGTGTTTTCTTTTTTCGTCAGGTCATACTCCGCGCCGCAGTTGTCGACCACTATGGTGACGCTCGCCAAGCCCTCGTCGGTGATGGGAATCTTGCTTGTCGTCACGCCGGACTGGTCATGCGCGGTCAGCGAGTAGATATACGGACGCGTATCGTCGATCGTGGAAACCTTGAATTTTCCGACGTCGATCCTGATCACGCCGTCTTTGTCCTTT
>JAFSRK010000033.1 GCA_017446165.1 Ruminococcus sp. | reverse complement strand
GACTGGCTGACAAAGGAGCAGTAGTTACACCGCGTCGGACAGAACGGGATCGACACATAGAGCGAGAACGAACGTCTTCCGGAGCGGGAGATGATCGCACCTTGATTCGCCGCAACGGTTTTGGCGAGAGCGGTCTTCTCCCCACTCACAAGTAAAGTATCGCAGTAATACTGTTCGGCTGCCTCTTCCCCACGCTGTGCGATCAGCGTCGAAAACAGCTTGATCGGGCGAACACCGGTGAGAATGCCCCACGGCAGTTCACGGTGATACGCCTTGCTCAGCAGTGCGTACAGCAAGCGCGCCATCGTCAGCTCGTCATCATCGGACAAGGGCGCCGAAAGCATGTCATGAAAGCCGTCTACGCTGACGGTCACCGATACACAGTCGGCGACCTCGGTCAGAATATACGGCTCACAGGGTTCATCGTATTCACGGATCACGCTGACCTCGTCCGCAAAGAGAAAAGCGCGGGTCAGGTTCTCCATCTCGTAGTGATATTGGTGGTTTTTGATATATAGGTTCATTCTTAGTCGACAGTTGATGGTTGGTAGTTTTCGGTTGAAAGCGACCGACTACTGCATAAAAGGGTTGTACTTGCGCTCGTGGTCAAGGGTGGTGAACATCTCATGACCGGGAAAGATGTTGTAGTTGCCGTCGAGGTTCTTGATTCGCTCGACGGAGCGTTTCATCGCGCGGGGGCTGGAGGTCTCGAAATCCGTCCTGCCGACGCTCTCACAGAAGATCGTATCGCCCGAGAACATCAGATCATCCACCAGATAGCATCCGCTGCCGGCGGTATGACCGGGAGTCTCAATAAACGTCAGCGTACTGTCGCCGAGGGTGATGGTATCACCCTCGTGCAAAAGGCGGTCGACGTTAAAGGAATTCATGCGGATATTATGCACCGAGGTGCGGTTATACAGACCGTTCTGCAGCAGCTCCATCTCGCGCTCACAGGCGCAGACGGTTGGATGATACCGCTCGCACAGCGCCGCAACACCGAGGATGTGGTCAAAGTGACCGTGGGTCAGGAGGACATAGTCAAGCTTGCCGCCGAGCTCGTCGATCTGATCATACAGCGCGGGACATTCGTCGCCGGGGTCGATGACAGCCATCGCACCGGTCGATTCGTCGCGGATTAGGTAACAGTTGGTTCGGATCATACCGACGATATAGTGATAGATCTGGATCATTTTTTCAGCTCTCCCGAATCGAGAATAATGGTGACAGGTCCGTCGTTTTGGAGCGACACCTGCATATCGGCGCCGAATTCACCGGTCTCGACGGTATTGACGCCTTCTTTCTTTATTCTTTCACAGAAATATAAATATAAACGTTCGGCTTCGTCGGGTTTTGCCGCACCGAAGAAATCGGGACGTCTTCCCTTTCGGCAATCGGCACACAGCGTGAACTGTGACACCACCAGCATCCCGCCTCCGATCGTCAGCAGGGAGAGGTTCATCTTGTCGTTCTCGTCGCTGAAGATCCTTAGATTCGCGATCTTCGCAGCGAGGACATCGGCGTCGCGCTCGGTATCGCCCTCACTGACGCCCAGCAGAACTAAAAGTCCCTGCCCTATCTCGCCCGTCACGCGTTCATCGACGGTGACGCGGGCGTTTTTTACACGTTGTAATACAGCTTTCATTTACAGCCTCTTGATGGATACGATGCCGTTGATCTGGGCGAGATGCGACATGACGGAGCGCAGGTGATCCATGTTGTTGATTTCGATGGTCACGGTCACCATCGCCTGGTTGTCCTTGAGCTCACGCGAGTTGAGCATCGTGATGAAAATACGCATATTGGACAGCTCCTTGGTCACGTCGGCAAGGAAGCCTGTGCGGTCGTTGCAGATGATCTCGAGGGTCGAGAGGAAGGATTCGTGGATCTCGTCCTCCCAGTGCGCCGTGACCCAGCGCTCCGGCTCCTCGCACTCATGAAGATTCTCAGGAACGTTGGTACAGTCGCGCTTGTGGACGGACACACCGAAGCCGCGGGTGATATAGCCGATGATATCGTCGCCCGGCAGCGGGTTACAACAGCGGGAGAACTTGATCAGGCAGTCGTCCACGCCCTCGACGATAACGCCCGAGCCGACCTTGCGCTTGCGCTTGGGCAGACGTTCCTCGGTGATGGGCTGGGTGTCCTCGGGAGATTTCTTGTATTTCTTCGAGTAAATCTCCTTGACGCGCGGCATAATCTTCCACAGTTGGATACCGCCGTAGCCGATGGATGCATAGAAATCGTCGAGCGAGCTGCAGTAGTGGCGCTGGTAGATCGGCTGCATGCACTCGTCGAGATCCTGCTCGGCAAACTGCATGCCCGCCTTTTTCAGCTCATGGTCAAACTGGAGTCTGCCCTCGATGATGTTCTCCTCGCGGCGTTCCTTCTTGAACCACTGGCGGATCTTGGTGCGCGCGGAGTTGGTCTTGACGATCTTGAGCCAATCGCGCTTGGGACCTCCCGAGCCTTCCTTCTGGGTCAGGATCTCGATGATATCACCGTTTTTCACCTGATAGTCGATCGGGACGATACGGTTGTTGGCTTTCGCGCCGATCATGCGGTTGCCGACGCCCGAGTGGATGGCATACGCCATGTCGATAACGGTCGCGCCGTAGGGCAGCTGGATGACGTCGCCCTTGGGAGTGAAGACATAGACCTCGTTGGAGCTGAGATCGTATTTAATGGTCTTGACGATATCGGTCGCGTCGTCAGCCTCGTTTTGTACCTCGAGGGTCTTGCGGATCCATGCGAGGTTCTCGTCGAGAGAATCGCCCTTTCCGCCTTTCATCTTGAGCTTATACTTCCAGTGCGCCGCGATACCGTATTCAGCCGTCTGGTGCATCTCATAGGTGCGGATCTGCACCTCGAAGGGGATGCTCTTCTTGTCAAAGACGGTGGTGTGCAGGCTCTGGTACATATTGGATTTTGGTGTGGAGATGTAGTCCTTGAAGCGGTTCGGCAGCGGGGTGAAGATATCGTGGACGACGCCGAGGACGTTGTAGCAGTCGGCAACGGTATTGACGATGACGCGCACCGCGAAAACGTCGAAGATCTGGTTCATCTCGCGACCCTGCATGATGGTCTTGCGATAGATGGACACAATAGATTTCACGCGTCCGGAGATGGTAACGTGCGGGATAGAGTTGCCGATCTTGTCGAGGATCTTTTTCTTGATCTCCTCGATGAAGCTGTTGCGCTCATCCTCGAACATGCGCAGTTCCTTTTCGATCTCCTCATAAGCGACGGGATCGAGGTAGCGCATGGAGAGATCCTCCAGCTCCTCCTTGATCGCTTTCATTCCCAGTCGGTGAGCGATGGGAGCATAGACCTCCATGCACTCGAGCGCCTTGTCACGGCGCTTCTGCTCATTGACGCACTCGATGGTACGCATATTGTGCAAACGGTCGGCGAGCTTGACGATGATCACACGGATATCGTTGCTCATCGCGATCAGCATCTTGCGGACGTTTTCCGCCTGCTGTTCTTCGCGGTCAGTGTACTTGATCTTGCTGATCTTGGTCAGACCGTCGACGAGCTTCGCGACATCCTCGCCGAAGTTGTCCTCCACGTCCTGGAGGGTGGTGTCGGTGTCCTCGACGGTATCGTGCAGCAGCACCGCCACAATCGAATCGGTATCCATGCCCATCTCGGCGAGAATACACGCCACCGAGGTCGGGTGCAGAATGAACGGTACGCCCGAGACGCGGCGCTGGTCGCCGTGGGCGATGTTCGCGAACTCATAGGCTTTCTTGATCTTGCGCTTGTTATATTTTACGGAGCTTTTGTCCATCAGGTATAAAAGCTCGTCAAAATCCTGATAATGGATGACGTCAGTCATTCTCACATACCTCCCTCAGTTTTTGGATGATCAGCGAATCCTCAAGGTTGACTTTCCCCTCAACCTGACACATGCGAATCTCGCTTGAATACATTCCCTCAAAAATGCGGATCAGCCGAAGCTCGTTCATGCATTCGAGGATGACCCGGAGCTTGCCGTAGCTCATGCCGTAGCTCAGACGGTAGAGCAGGGTATCGAACGAATGGTGATAACCGCCGTTCGCCCTGAGATAGCGATAGACGACAGCAAACTCGTTGCGGTCGGGCGTGATCACCCGGGCATCCTGAGGTGTGATCCGATCACCACGGCAGAAGCTCTCGAATATTTCTTTTGAAGAAATATAATCATCTTCATCGATCCCCGAGAAGCGGATGTCACGGATGAAAACGGACAGGCTCTCGGTATTATTATATACATTGATATCCAAGGTAACCGCCAGATCGACAACATCGCCGACGATGTAGGGAAATTCCTTGAGCGAGGTGGAAAAACGCATCGCCGTCAGGGTGGAATCCCCGCGCGACACAGTCAGGCGCAGATGCTTGCCCCCGCCCAGCTCCCGGATATCACGGATAGTCATGTTGAAAAGTCCGAACAGCGGCGTCGGATTGCCCGCGCCGTAGGGTTCGAGCATCGACAGCCCCGCGGCGAGCTGAACGCTCAGCTGTGCGGGATTGAGCTTGCAATCAAGCGCGAGGGTGGGCGCCGGGATCGGATGCTCAGCGGCATAGCGGTTGATCGCCTCGATGAAAGGCTCGATGTTCTCACGCGTGACGCCGAAGCCGACAGCCATCGGGTGACCGCCGCACTGTACCAGATGCTCGGAACAGGCGAACACCGCGTCAATCAGCGAGAAGCCGCTGACGGAGCGTCCCGAAGCGCGGCAGACCTCGCCGTCAAGGGTAATAACGATGGCGGGCTTGGAGTAGACCTCCTTGACGCGGGAGGCAACGATGCCGATCACGCCCTTGTGCCAACCCTCTCCGTAAACCACGATCACGCGATTGTTGACGATAGATGGATCGCGGCGGATCATCTCGTCGATGTCGGAGAGGATCTCGCGCTCGAGCTGTTGGCGTTCGGTGTTGTCGGCGGACAGCTCGGCAGCGATATCGGCAGCGTATTCCTCGTCCTCGGTGAGCAACATGGTGACAGACTTTTTGGACAGCCCCAGTCGTCCGCCGGCGTTGATACGCGGTACCAGCGTAAAGGACAGGTTGCCCGCGCTGATGTGCTTGCCGGAGAGTCCCGCTTCCTCAGAGAGGGCGGCGATGCCGATACGGTCGCCGTTGTTGATGTGCATGAGTCCGTTCTTGACCAGCACACGGTTCTCACCCCTGAGGGTGACGATATCACCAACCGTGCCGATGGCGGCAAGGTCGGAGTAATTCTCTAAGAGTCCGTCCACGTCGGCATATTCGCCCTCGATCGCCTGGACGAGCTTGAACGCTACACCGACGCCTGATAATTCTTTAAAAGAACTATTGCAATCAGGACGGTGCAGGTCGATTACGGCGACAGCGTCGGGCAGCACCTCGGGAACGGTATGGTGATCGGTGACGACAGTGTCGATGCCGAGAGAATTCGCATAGGCGATCTCGTCGACAGCGGCAATGCCGTTATCAACGGTGATAATCAGCCCTACGTTATGCTGATACAGCTTTGCCACGGCGTCGTTGTTCATGCCGTAGCCCTCGGTCTCACGCGATGGAATATAGTAGATCACGTCGGCGCCGATATCAGAGAGATAGGAGTACAACAGCGCGGTGGACGTGACGCCGTCGGCGTCGAAATCGCCGTAGACACAGATGCGTTCACCGTCCTCGATAGCGCGGCGGATGCGGTCGACAGCCTTGTCCATGTCCTTGATCTCAAAAGGAGATGCGGTCAGCGACTCCTGTGAGAGGAAGTCGATAATGTCAGCATCCTCGGTGATTCCACGGATATCGAGCAGCATGGCGATCAGCATCGGCAGATCATAGCGCTGTGAAACGGATACCGCGTTCTCTTTATTCAGTTTTTGGGTGATCCATTTCTTCATGTTTCGCTCCGATCTCAGTCGAGGGTGGTTATCTCCCCCAACTAAAATGATTATCTGTATCGAATAATAATCAATTAATTACAGTTTCGCTGCGCGAACAGGCGAGTCAAGACTCACCCCTTACAGATTAGCACTTCTTAATAATTCACGCGCATGGTTCATGCCGGATTCGGTGATCTCCTCACCGCCGACGATACGCGCAAGCTCGCGGATCCTGCCGTTCTCATCGAGCATATCGACCTTGGTGAAGGTGCGGTCGTCATGCACCGACTTGCTGATGAACAGGTGGTTGTCGGCAAAGGCGGCGATCTGCGCCTGATGCGTCACGCACAAGACCTGACAATCGGCGGAAAGCTGCTTGAGCTTCTTGCCGACTCTGCCCGCAGCCGAGCCGGAGATACCGGTGTCGATCTCGTCGAAGATCAAGGTCTCGACGAAGTCCGCCTTGCTCAGTACGGTTTTGATCGCGAGCATCATGCGGGACAGCTCGCCGCCGGAGGCAATCTTGGAAACGGGCTTTGGTTCTTCGCCGGGATTGGTGGAGATGAGGAACTCAAGCTTGTCGATACCGCGCGTGTTCAGCGGCACTTCCTCAAAGCTGACCTCCAGGCGCACGTTGGGCATTTCAAGGAACGCCATCTCGGACTCGACGTCCTTGCGGAAGCCCTCTGCAATCTTCAAACGGATGGCGGATATTTCTTTTGCAGAATTATACGCCTTTGTATACAATTCGTCACGCCTGAGCGCGAGCTGTTCGCGGTTGAAGGCGTAGTCGGTCAATTTCTTTAATTCTTCTCTGGAATTATCCAGTGTCGTAAGCATTTCTTCTTCGCTGTCGCCGTACTTGCGCATGAGGCGATAGAGCAGGTCGAGGCGCTCCTCGATCTCTTCAAGGCGACCGGGATCGGCATCGATGTCGTCCATTGCGCTCTCCAGCTCGCGTGAGATGTCCTGCAGCTCATACAGAGCGGACGACAAACGGTCGGAGGCGGACTCAAGCGAGGGCAGGAACTTCGCCGCGTTCAGAGCTGAATCCGCCGCATCGTCGAGCATTCTCAGCACGCCGTCGACCTCGTCGTCGCCATCGAGAGCGAGTCGGGCGCGCATCAGCTCCTTCGCGATCTTCTCGCGGTTTCGCAGGGCGGTTTTCTCAGCGTTCAGCGCTTCATACTCGCCCACGGTGACGCCTGCGTCCTCCAGCTCTGCGATCTGGAACGTCAACAGGTCGATACGCGACAGGCGCTGTGCCTCGTCCATCTCGGCTGAGCTGAGTTCCTCCTCGACAGCCTTGAGTTCACGGTAAAGTCCGCGATAGTCGGAGAGTCTCTCCCCTATCCCCGCGAGGGCGTCAATGTAGACGATATGCAGGGCAGGATTCATCAGCTCGAGGTTGTCGTTCTGGCCGTGGATATTCACGAGGTATTCGCCGATATCCCGCAGGGCTGCCACCGTCGCGGGACGGGAGTTGATACGGCAGGTATTCTTGCCCGCGGTGTTCAGCTCGCGCGAGAGGATCAGCGTTCCGTCCTCGGCGGAAAAGCCCATGGTCGAGAGCTTTTTCTGTACCAGCTCACTGACGTTCTCAAAGGTCGCACTGACAAAGGCAGCGTCGGCGCCAGAACGAATCAATCCACGCGAGGAACGGTGTCCCAGCACCGCGTTGATCGAATCGATCACGATACTTTTGCCCGCGCCGGTCTCGCCGGTCAGAACGTTCAGTCCACGAGTGAAGTCGATATTTGTTTTTTCGATAACCGCTATATTCTCGATATAAAGGTTAGTCAGCATAAAAACGTTCCTTATCCTATGTAGTTATGAAGATTCGCGGCACATTCCTTTGCCTTATCGGTATCGGAGCAGACGATCATGATGGTATCCTCGCCCGCGAGGGTTCCGACGACCTGGTCGAAAGCCATCATATCGAGCGCTGCGCAGGCTGCCTGAGCCATGCCGCTGAAGGTTTTGACGACGATGATATTCATCGCGACTTCGATGGACACTACCGATGAGGAGAAGATGGTGTTGAAATTGTTCTTCGCGCCCTTTTCGGAGTTGGGCGACGCCTGATAGCGATAGGAACCGTCGGGCAGGAGGATCTTGGTCAGCCTGAGCTGTTTGATATCGCGAGAAACGGTGGACTGGGTGACGTCATAACCGTCAGAGCGCAGGTAATCGATCAGCTCCTCCTGAGTGGTGATCGGGTATTTATTGATCAGTTCGAGAATTTTTGTATGGCGATTGGTTTTCATTTGCTAAATCTCCTTTAGTTTCTCATTCAGTAGTGTATAGAAATTTTTCTCTTTTAGAATTATCAATTGCAATTCAAGCGGCGAGCGCCTGATGGTGATGTCGTCCTCGGATGACACGGGAACGTAGTTTTGACCGTCGACGGTCATGTAGCATTTGAGGTTCGACGCGGGGTTCACATGAGCGGTCAGCACGGTGTCTGCGCCGAACACGACCTGACGTGAAGACAGGGCATGAGGGCAGACAGGGGTAAGCAGGATACAGCGCATATTGGGTTCGATGACAGGACCTCCCGCTGAGAACGAATAGGCTGTGGAGCCGGTTGGGGTAGCGAAAAGCATGCCGTCGGCGCGATAGCCGATGATACGTTCGCCGTCGATGCCGACCGAGATATCCACCATGGATGACAGCGAGTCGCGGTGGATGACCGCCTCGTTGACGGCGGTGTAGGTGGTGGAATTGTCCCCGCGGGTTTTGGTGACCTCAAGCAGCATGCGCCGCTGGATGCGGTAGTCGCCGGAGAGCAGCTTTTTCAGCTCGTCGAGTTCATCAGGCTCGATGTTGGCGACAAAACCGATGCGACCGAGATTCACGCCAAGCAGCGGCTTGTTGTAAAGGGCGGCGAACTTCGCGTTATGGATGATGGTTCCGTCGCCGCCGACCGTCACGACGATATCACAGTCTCGGATGACCGCTTCGGCAGAGTCACAGACGGTCGTATCGGGAAGCGGGCATTCGCCGGAGGTCAAGAGATCCGCGCCGTTATCGAGAAGGATCACGGCGATCTGTCGGGCGACCTCTATCGCCCGCTGTTTGTCTTTATTGATCAGCAGTCCTATCTTCATCACAGCACCACCTTATCCAATGCGGTATGCGATGCCTCGACCACTTCGGCGGCGGTCATCGTGAGGCGATTTTCGGGGGATTCGGATTTTTCGATATAGATCAGGTATTCGATATTACCCTGAGGCCCCTTGATGGGAGAATAGTCGAGTCCCAACACGGAGAAGCCGTTATTCAGGCAATAATCGACGATGCCGTCGACAACGGAGATATGCACGTTTTTGTCGCGGACGACGCCGTTCTTGCCGACGTTCTCGCGCCCCGCTTCGAACTGGGGCTTGATCAGACAGACGGCAGTCGCGTTGTCGGCGCAGATCGCGCGTGCGGCAGGCAGGATCAGTCTCAGGGAGATGAACGCGACATCCACCGAGAAAAAATCGATCTTCTCGGGAACCTGTTCTTCGGTGACATAGCGCATGTTGGTGCGTTCCAGATTGACGACGCGCTCGTCGGTGCGCAGCTTCCACGCAAGCTGACCATAGCCCACATCCACGGCATAAACCTTCTCGGCGCCGTTCTGGAGCATGCAGTCAGTAAAGCCGCCGGTCGACGCGCCGATGTCCATCGTGATCTTGCCCGAAAGGGTGATCGGGAACACCTGCATCGCCTTTTCGAGCTTATACCCGCCGCGGCTGACATAGCGATCGTTACCGCCTCTGACCTCGATCGGGAGATTCTCGTCGAAAGATGCGCCTGCTTTGTCGGCTTTCTGGTTATTCACATAGACGCAGCCGGACATGATGACCGCTTTCGCCTTTTCTCGGCTTTCAAAGAAGCCTTTTTCTACGAGGAGGACGTCCAGTCGTTTTTTCATCAGCTGTCCTCCCCTATCACTTCGACCATGCCCTGTGCGTCCAGCCCGAGGTGACTCAGCGTTGCCGCGACAGAAGCATGGTGGATGTATTTATCGTTGATCGCGCGTACGCGGTAGCTGCCGCTGTACGCCTGCTCGTCGAGCAGCATGCGGAAGTTCTCGGCGACCGAGCCGCTGAGCATGCCTTCCTCAAAGAAGAAGATGCGGTCAAAGCCTTTTGCGAATTCGACCGCCTCGGGATCGACGGGCTTGACACGGCAGAGCTTGAGGATACAGGCGCTCACACCCT
>JAFSRK010000032.1 GCA_017446165.1 Ruminococcus sp. | reverse complement strand
CTTAAACAAGATATTTGCGGAAAATTTCGCAGAGCAAGGCGGAGATCGCAGGCAGGCTGGCGCCTGTCAAGATCGACAACGCTGCTATGCGGAATTTAACGCAATAGATGTTAAAGGGTTTTATTTGAAATTAGTATAAATCATCACGGCTGTTATTGATTGAATTCAAAGAAATTCATCTTGCCGAAGCCCGTCGGCAGCGGAATCGTACACATGTAAATGACCGCGAAGATCAAAAACAGGACCGCAATCGACAGAACCACCAGCCGGTTCGGCATGTTCTTGAACGTGCCGATGATACCGAGCAGGAACAGCGTCAGCGAGAAGATGACGGTCACGAGGTTATAGGAATCGCCCTTCGTGTTGTCCCTCATGCCTTCTTCCAGCAGCCCTTGGGACTGATTGACCTTATCCTGCGCTGACTCAAAATATTTTTCCGCCATGCCGGGCATCGTGAACGGATCGTCCGCGTTGTTTTTCTCCATCCACTCGACCGCTTCGCGCAGAAGCGCGCTGCCCGCCTCTTTCTTGAATCTCTCGATCTTTTCGGTCAGGATGTCGATCTCAGCCTGATTTCCCTCTGCCTTCGCCAGCTCCAGATCATAGTAATAATCCTTCGCGGCGTTCCACGCCATATAATCGGACAGATACAGCTGCATCCCCATGTTATATTCCGCGGTACCCTGCGACGCCATGTTGTTGCTTTTGGTGAAGTTGATCGACTGGATACCGCTGTGCAGCGAACCGATCCATGTAGCCCACGCTGAGAGCAGCGTCGTGATGCCGAGCAGGATCGCGACGACCGTTTCCAGCTTATTGGAGTTCAAAAAGCTCTTGTTGCCCTTGAGCGCGTTGTCCGGAGGTGTGTCGCCGTGTTCTTGTATCTCGCTTTTTGATTCTTCTGTTTCTTTCTTTGTCATAGCCGATGATCCTCTGAGTATACCATGTATCATGTATTTATCAAGCATCTGCCGCGTATGCAACCATACGCGGCAGATGTTTTATCGGGTTATTGTACTTGTGTAAAGATCAATCTCTGACGACGAAGCCGCTGAACATCAGCGTGAAGCCGGTCTCGATGAAGAAGATACCGACCATAATACCGAAAGATATCGCCAAAAGCAGCGGATTGAAGAAGGAGTAAGCGCCCAGCAGGATCGCCAGGATACCGAAGATCAGCTGCAGAACCCATATCCCGCCTCCGAGAGATTTTGTGACCGTTACGGACTCGGTGATCGTGACGATACCCATCATAATGATCCAGACGGCGGTCATGATCAGCGCGACGCTTTCGGCAAAGAGCAATGTTCCGGGGAATACCAGCATAACGATTCCCAGTATCAAGCTCAGAATATCGAAAACAAAGGTGACACCGAATCTTTTAGCGGCAATGGATTTGATGATGCCGACGATACCGAACGCAACCATCAGTATCACGATAAAGTATTCGGCTTGCAGGAACGAGTACAAAGGAGTGAAGATGCAGGAAAAGCCGCATGCTATCATCAGGATGCCGAAAATAACGAATAATACTGTCATAAAAACACCTCTCAAGTAGTTTGATTTTTGCCCGACCCGACACCGGCGGGCAGAGATTCCGTAGAAGCATGTCCTTTCGAAAACAGCCGGATCGACCGAATCCCTCACTATCGGATATGCTGTATTATTATCATACAATATGTAACGACAAAAATCCATAATATTTTTATAGTTTTTCGTTCTTTTTTTCGCAAGTGTTCCATAATGGAACATCATTTGCGAAAAATGGACTTGTCTTTGCATGTCGTTTTTGTATATAATAGTATAGGAAAAGCAGAACTTGATACAAAAACAAACAACGACGGAGTATCACACAGAATGAATCAGTATTTTTCGGATACTTTGAAAAAGCTAAGAATCGAAAAAGGACTCTCACAGCAGACGTTGGCGGATAAGATGTATGTTACCCGTTCCACGGTAGCCCGCTGGGAGACCGGCAGCCGTCTGCCGGACGCCGCGATGATCTCCCGACTCTCCTCGGTGCTGGGCGTGGACGTCAACCTGCTGCTTTCGGCGTCCGCACAGAGCGACGAGTGTCCGAACGTCATCATGGTTGATGACAGAAAGCTGATCCTCACCGGTGGTCTGCCCATCCTCGAGGAGGTCATGCCCAACGCGACGGTCACCGGCTTCACCGATACCGCAGAGGCGATCGACTATGCAAAGTCAAACCGCGTCGCGCTGGCTTTTCTGGATATCGAGCTGAGAAACACGAGCGGGCTGGATGTGTGCCGCGAGCTGCTCGAGATCAATCCGCGCACCAATGTTGTGTATCTGACCGCCTACAGCGAATATGCCCTCGACGCATGGAGTACGGGAGCGAGCGGCTTTATGCTCAAGCCCATCACGCCCGACGACGTCCGGGAACAGCTTCAAAACCTTAGATACCCATTCTGGACGGGAGGCGAGGGCGAATGACCAACTTGCTCGAGATCCTCGCTTACTCGCTCGGCGGCGCGATGCTGCTGATGATGGTGGTCGGCATCGTGCTCTCCGCTTTCATGCCTGCCATCGACCGCTGGAGCAGACGCTTTTTTATTTTGCTGTTTTCATTGCTTTTGCTGAGCGTTTCCGTTTTTTTCGCCGATATCATCATCTACCGTCTTCCCGATACCGGGACAGCGGAACGGATCCTCGTCTTCTTCGAGTTTTTGACGGTATCCGCTTTGATGCCCATGCCGACTGCCTTAGTGCTGCACTGGTGCGGTGAGAAGATCAAAGACAGCATTCTGTTCCGCACCCAGATTGCTCTGCTGTGTGCGTTCTTCATTCTGCTGATCTTCACGCAGTTTACAAACATTTTCTACTCGATCACACCGGAAAATGAGTTCGTTCGCGAATCATCGTTCGCGCTGCTGCCGCTTCCGATGGTCATCATGATGATCCTCAATATCGTCGGCGTGGTCAAACGGCGAAAGAAGATCTCAAGGCAGTATTATATCGCGATCATGATCTATCTGATCCCGATGACGACCGCGCTGTCCGTCTATCTGTTCAACTATATCGCTTTCTTTATCGTATTCGGCTTGGCGCTTTGTGCGATGATCATGTTCGGTCTGATCCTGATGGATAACGTCCGGGAATACATGCACCAGCAGCAGGAGCTTGCCAACGAACGCGCCAGCGTCATGGTGCTTCAGATGCGGCCGCATTTCATCTATAACACCATGATGGGCATCTACTACCTGTGCGATCAGGATCCCGCTAAAGCAAAGCAGGTCACACTGGACTTCACCACCTATCTGCGCAAGAACTTCACCGCTCTCGCGAGCGAGAACACCATCCCGTTCCGCGACGAGCTGGAGCATACCCGCGCTTATCTCGCCGTTGAACAGGCACAGTTCGAGGATGTTCTTTTTGTCAGCTTTGACACGCCGCACACCATGTTCCGCGTGCCGCCGCTGACGCTGCAGCCCATCGTGGAGAACGCCGTCAAGCACGGCATGACGGCGAGCAGCGACCCGATCCACATCTCCGTCACCACCCGACTGACGGACACGGAAAACGAGATCATCGTCGAGGACGACGGTCCCGGCTTCAATGCGGTCGACAACGACGAGCCGCATATCGCCTTGAATAATATCAAGCAAAGACTCGAGCTGATGTGCGGCGGAAAGCTGACGATCACACCGCGCAAGGACGGCGGTACATCGGTGAAAGTGACGATTCCGATACAAAAGCATTGATTTCGGTATTAATCGGCATATCTGCCGTTTAAAATACTAATCCTTGATAGAATGATTTAATCAGATATTTGCGATAAATTTCGCAGAGCGAGGCGGAGGACGCAGGCAGGCTGGCGCCTGTCAAGTCCGACAACGATGCTATGCGGGATTTACCGCAATAGATGATAAAGGTTTTTATTAAGGATTAGTATAATATAAAAAATCCAAAAGAGGGGATGTCATGTTCAAATTACTCTTCAAAAACATGAAGGCTAAAAACTGGATCTCAGTCATCGCGATCTTTTTGCTGACGCTGGGTGAAGTTTTCTTCATGATGCAAATCGTAAGCTACATCAGCTTACTCACCGGCGCTGTGCAGAACAGCCGCGAGAACGGCGTAGCCGAGATCTGGTGGTATGGTCTGTATATGGTCATCTGCGCTATCATGATGGCGGCGATCGAGGTCATTATCCGATTCGTAGCCAGCGCAGCCGCCTCCAGTACCGTTACCGGTATCAGACAGAAAATGTATGAGAGGGCTAACCAGTTCGCTATCTCGGACTTTGCCTCCTTCTCTACCGAGTCTCTGATCACCAGAACCACCAACGACATGCAGAATGTCCATCTTGCGTGGCTCACATTCTTAAAGACCGCTTTCCTGGCGCCTGTCGTCATGGTGTGGTCTGTCATTCTTCTTTTACAGTACGCCAGTACATCGCTGACGATCGTCACTGCCATTTGGCTGGTGCTGCTCGTCGTTGTCGTTGTCATCCTGCTGATGATGCTGACCCCGAAGTACAAGATCATCCAGAAGCTGACCGACGCACTGAACGTCGCCTCCAGAGAGAATCTGACCGGCGTCAGAGTTGTTCGCGCGTTCAACGCCGAAACCTATCAGGAAAACAAGTTCGAAAAGGTCAACGCCAACTTCACGAAGGTCCAGATCTTCGCCGGCAGAGTGCTTTCCTTCTTCAATCCGTTCGTCATGATGGTCATGACCGGTCTGTCCCTGTCCATCCTGTGGGCGAGCGCATTCGTCCTCAACGGCATGGATATGGAAACCGCTTCCCAGTCCTTCAGCGCAACTAACGCGTTCGTCATGCTCGCCAGCCAGATCATCATGTCCTTCGTCCTGATGGTCACCCTGATCGTTATCTGGCCGAGAGCTTCCGTCAGCGCAAAGCGTATCCACGAGGTCATCACCCACGACGTTTCCGTCATGGATCCCGAGAACCCCGTATCCTTCAAGGAAAAAGGTACTATCGAGTTCAAGAACGTCGGCTTTGCATATCCCGGCACTGACAAAGAGGCTGTTTCCGATATCAGCTTCAAGGTCAAGAAGGGCGAGACCATCGCGTTCATCGGCGCAACCGGCAGCGGTAAGACCACGATCATCAACATGATCCCGCGTATGGCTGACTGTACACGCGGCGAAGTCCTCGTCGACGGCGTCAACGTCAAGAACGTTCTCCAGAAGGATCTGAGAGACCGCATCGGCTATGCGCCCCAGAGAGGCTTCCTCTTCAAAGGCAATATCAAGGATAATATCGCGTTCAAGGATTCCGATATGTCCCTCGCGGACGTCAGATGGGCGGCCCAGATCGCCGACGCAGACGGCTTCGTCATGAACAAGAGAAACGCCTATGATTCTGACGTCGCTCAGGGCGGCTCGAACTTCTCCGGCGGTCAGAAACAGCGTCTCTGTATCGCGAGAGCGGTCGCGACCAAGCCCGAGATCCTGATCTTCGACGACTCCTTCTCGGCGCTCGACTACAAAACCGACAAAACGGTCAGAGGCCGTATCGCTGAGCAGCTCCCCGACACCACGAGAGTCATCATCGCACAGCGCGTCGGTACCATCATGGACGCCGACCAGATCGTCGTACTGGATAACGGTAAGATGGTCGGCATCGGCAAGCACTATGATCTTGTCAGAAATTGTCCTGTTTATCAGGAGATTGCATTATCACAGCTTAGTAAGGAGGAGTTAGGATTATGAGTACAAACGTAAATGCTCCTGCCAAAGAAAAGAACAAGCTGGGTAGTCTTGTCAAGGCGTTCAAGCCTTATTACGCTCCGTTTATCATCTCGATTATCCTGCTGATCACCTCGGTCGTCTTCACGATCCTGACCCCGGGCATGATCCGCAACCTGACCAACGAGATCTCGCCGGTCGGCAAAGAAGCCGTCGCCGGCAACTTCGTGATCAATATGGAGAACGTGACCCATTATGCTCTGATCCTCGTTGCATACATCGGTATCTCGTTCCTCGCGGGCTTTATCTCCGCATTCATCCTCAACACCATCATTATGAAATTCTCCAAGGATCTGAGAAGACAGATCTCCTGCAAGATCAACAAGATGCCTCTGGATTATTTCGATACAACCCAGACCGGTGATATCCTCTCCGTTATCACCAACGACGTCGATATCCTCAGCACCTCGCTGCAGAACTCCGTCGGTATGCTGGTACAGTCGGGCGTTATGCTGATCGGCGTATTCGCCGCGATGTTCATCGCCTGCTGGCAGATGGCGCTCGTCGTCGTAGCTTCGCTGCCCATCATGCTGATCATCATCTCGCTCACCTTCAAATTCGCGCTGCCGCTGTTCGATAAGAACCAGCAGCTCCTCGGTGAAGTCAACGCGGCTGTCGAAGAAAACTACTCCGGTCAGCTCGTCATCAAGGCTTTCAACGCAGAGGAAAAGAAGGTTGCCGAGTTCAAGGAGAAGAATGATCTCTTCGGCACCGTCCTGTACAAGTCTCAGGCGATCGGTACCCTGATCGAGCCTGCGATGCAGTTTGTATCCTACCTGACCTATGCTGCGGTTCTGATCGTTGCGGGTCTGCTCTTTGCCAACGGCACCATCTCCGATATCGGTGTCATCACCGGCTTCATCATCTATGTCTCGCTGTTCCAGGAGCCTCTGGCTCAGATCGGTCAGGCAAGCTCGACCATCCAGCTCGGTAACGCGGCATGCAACCGTGTATTCACCTTCCTCGAGCAGGAAGAGCTTCCCGACGAGGGCGAAAAGAAACAGCTTCTCGACCACAACCACATCCGCGGCGAGGTCGAATTCAAGGATGTATGCTTCGGCTACGATCCCAAGAAGCTCACCATCACCAACTTCTCCGGTAAGATCAAACCCGGCATGAAGGTCGCGATCATCGGCCCCACCGGCGCCGGCAAGACCACTTTGGTCAACCTGCTGATGCGCTTCTACGAGATCACCAGCGGCGATATCCTCGTCGACGGCGTGTCCATCAAGGATATGTCCCGTGAGGAGCTGCGCGATATCTTCGGCATGATCCTGCAGGAGACCTGGGTCATCAACGGAACCCTCAGAGAGAACATCGTCTACAATCTCAAGAATGTCGACGAGAACCGACTGAAGGGAATCCTCGAGGAGACCAACCTCGCACACTATGTATCCACCCTGCCTCAGGGTCTTGACACCGAGATCCAGAAAGAGAGCGCTCTCTCCGCAGGTCAGAAACAGCTCGTCACCATTGCACGCGCTATGACCGAGAATGCTCCGATGCTGATCCTCGACGAAGCGACCAGTAACGTCGATACCAGAACCGAGATCCTGATCCAGAAGGCGATGGATTCTCTGACAAGCGGCAGAACGAGCTTCGTCATCGCTCACAGACTCTCGACCATCAAGAACGCCGACCTGATCTTCGTTATGAAGGACGGCAATATCGTAGAGACCGGCAACCACGACTCCCTGATGGCGCTGGGCGGACTCTACAGCGAGATCTACAACTCACAGTTCAACTGATAACAGCGAACGCTGTGAGATCACAGATTGCGTAACACAACAACACAAAGGGCGCTTGATTCCAATTGCGAATCAAGCGCCCTGTTTTTTATATTGGTCAGCGGTTGGTAGTCGGTGGTTAACTGTAGGGGCGGGTCTTGACCCGCCCGTTCGCGCAGCGACCGCAATCCAATGGACAATGGACAATTTCGGGAAACGCTGACGCGTTTTTGAGGTGCTGTCCAAATCTATGATTTGGCTAACAGCACCCATGCAAGGCTCTCCCAAGAAGCGGAGCTAAAAGCGAACGCTGATTGGCTGAGAGCTACTGCAGATAACTTTACTGAATTATATGCCTTTCACCGCGAACAAATGCGCCTCTCCGTAGGGGCGTTCCTCAGCCGGAGACGACACCCCTCTGTCGCTTCGCGACACCTCCCCTTAGGGGAGATCTCATTGGTCGCCCGAAAACCTTGATATCAAATTCCGTCCTCCGCGAAGCATATGTACATTGGCGTAGGGGACGGCGCTCCGCGGCGTACCCGCATCACCTTTTATTCAGCGAAGTAAGCATCAGCCGCCTCATAGTACAGGTACAGCGCCTTAAGAACATTTCTCAGGTTCTCCGCTGTCCCACTGTCGGCGAGCTTATTCTTGCAATAGTTCAACGGGCTGTACTTGACTTCTGCGCCGCTGACGTTCAGCGTGAATACATCGCCGATATTCTTCGCTTTGATACCTCTGATACGCGCCACCTGATAACTGCCGTTCGGCACAGTTTCGACCTTATAGTCGCCACAGGTGAATCTGAGTGTTTCGCTGCTCTTGAAGTAGAGCGAAAGGGTGGTCTCGGATTTCAGCGAGAGGGTCGCGCCCTCATAGGTCGTGTCACCCGGCAGATCGCCGATGACTGGCTCTGCTGCGCTGATCTCAACGTCGCCGAGTTCCTTCTCTGTTTCATCCAACTTTTCGTTCGCAAGCCCTGTGGAGGTCTTGTCGAAGTAGATCTGTGCATATGCGCCGTAGTTGAGCATCGCCTTGACCAGCGGGAGAGCCTTCGACCATTCCTCGCTCTCAGCAGCGT